>JAZQFL010000224.1:0-2445 GCA_045539485.1 Eubacteriales bacterium | reverse complement strand
TACCAGTTTGTCTTCCTAAGAACCGCTTGGCCTCCGACTTGGGGCTTGCTCCCGCCGATTATATTTTTATCAAATCATATTGACATTTCCCAATACAGAGTATATAATATAGCAAAAGTGTTCCAAACGGAACAGTTTTTGGAGGCATAATGGATAAAACGCTTGAAATTCTGCGCCATACCTTTCTTTTTAAGGGTATAGAGGACGTGCTTGACACAGCCGTTCTTCCTGCGGCCGTTTCATTTAAAAAGGGCGATGTCATTTACGGCGAAAAGGATTTCCGCCGCGCACTCGGTATCCTTCTTTCGGGCAAGGCAAAGGCAACACCGCTTTCAAACGACACGATAGTGCTTAACGTATTCACAACAGGCACCGTTTTCGGTGCCGCCGCGGTATTTTCCGACGACGGAGAGTACGTCAGCCGTATTTCCGCGGAAAACGAATGCAAGGTGCTGTTTTTGGACGAAAGCGACCTCGCGGCACTTTTTGCCGCTTATCCGCAAGCCGCCGTAAACTACATTTCCTTTTTATCCGAGCGCATCAGGTTTTTAAACGGCAAGCTCTCCCTTTTCGCAAAGAACGATGCGGCAGGGCGCGTTTACGAGTTTCTCGCCAAAAACAGCGACGATTGCGGCAACGTGACCTACGGCGGCAGTATGTCTTTGCTTGCGCGTAATCTTTCCCTTGGAAGAACGAGCCTTTACCGCGCGCTCGATACTCTGGAGCACCAAAAATTAATTGTCCGAGAGGACGGAAAGATAAAGGTATTATCATGAAAAGAATTCTCAGCTTACTTCTTATTGCAGTTATGATGCTTTCCCTTGCCGCTTGCGGTGACAAGCCCGCAGCGGACAACCAGCCCCAGACGGGCGAGATGAACGTATACGTTCTCTCCGGCCCCACCGGAATCGGCGCTGTAAACCTTTGGGCAAAGGCAGAAGCCGGCGAAACACAGAACACTTATCACTTTAACCTTGTTGCCGCAAACGACGAGATCCTTGCCGCTATCTCCAAGGGAGAGGCAGATATCGCCGCAGTTGCAACCAACCTTGCATCCACCCTTTATAATAAGACCGAAGGCAAGGTTACCGTACTTGCGGTAAACACCCTCGGCGTGCTCTCTATCCTTACAAACGGAACCGAGCTTAACTCCATTGCAGATCTGAAGGGCAAGACCCTCTATTCCCCCGGTCAGGGCGCTAACCCCGAATACATCTTGCGCTACGTGCTTGAGGGCAACGGACTTGACCCCGATAAGGACCTTACGATCAAGTTTGTAGGCGACGGAAGCGAGCTTCCCGGTATTTGGGCAAAGGAGCCCGAGGCTGTAATTATGGCTCCCCAGCCCGTTGCCACCAGCATCCTTATGAAGTACACCGATGCAAAGACCGCCTTTGATATGACCGCCGAGTGGGAAAAGATCAGCGGTGCGCAGAACCTTATGATGGGCTGTGTTATCGTACGTAACGAATACCTTGAAAAGAACCCCGGCGCCGTAAAGACCTTTATGAAGGAATATGAGGAAAGCGTTAACGCCGCAAAGGCAGATGCCGCCGCAACAGGCGCGCTTTGCGAAAAGTACGGCATTATCCCCAAGGCAGCTATCGCTGCCAAGGCAATTCCCTCCTGCGGTCTTACCTACGTTGACGGCGCGGATATGAAGACCAATCTTTCCGCTTACCTTGACATTATGTTCAAGGCTGACCCCAAGGCCGTGGGCGGTAAGCTGCCCGCAGATGATTTCTACTATGCAGGCAAGTAAAAAAATACTGAAGATATCGGCAGTAATACTGTTCTGGCTGGGGATGTGGCAGATCGCCGCATCCCTTGCCAACAGATCGCTGATAATCGACATACCGACACCGATAACCACGCTCTCCGCCCTTATCAGACTTTTGCCGCAAAAGGCTTTTCTTTTGTCTGTTATCGGCTCTGTGGGCAGAATAGTGCTCGGTTATCTTATCGCCGCGGCGGCAGGTGTTGTTTGCGCCGTTGCCGCACACCGTTTCCCCCTTTTCAAAACGCTGACATCGCCCATTCTGCAGATGATACGCGCCGTACCCGTTGCCGCGTTTATCATACTTGTTTATCTGTGGCTTAGGGAAGGCGCCATACCCGTATTTATCTCCTTTTTAATGGTATTTCCCCTTGTATGGGGCAATACGGAGGCGGGCCTTGAAGCCATTGACAAAAACCTTGTGGAAATGGCAAGGGTAATGGAGCTCTCAAACAAAAACATACTGCGCCATATTATATTACCCGCAGTTTTGCCTCCAGTTTTTGCCGCACTTACCACGGGGCTCGGCTTTGCGTGGAAATCGGGCGTAGCCGCCGAGGTAATATGCCGTACGGGAGATTCCGTCGGTAATCTGCTGTGGGCAAGCAAGACCTCCGTTGAATATGACGAGGTGTTTGCCATAACCGCAGTTATCGTGGTGCTTAGCG
>JAZQFL010000223.1:0-2757 GCA_045539485.1 Eubacteriales bacterium | reverse complement strand
ACAGCCCAGCGCATTGCCGTAATCGTGCATCATTTTCAGGTGATGGCCGCAGAAGCCCTCTTCATCGGTTACCGCACGAATCTCCGGCTCCATATAGCTGGCGCCCGGGCCGATGGTATAGTGGATGGCCCGCTGTTCTGTTTCCCGCTCCAGCCAGCAGAAGGGACATTCATCTCCTGAGGCAAACGCTTCGTTGACCGGGATGGTATGCAGTTTCTCTTTCATAATCAACTTTCCTGCTTTGTCATCTTTTCCTGCTTGATTTTGTGATCGATCACATGACGGCTAGCCAGTTCCTTGCGGATATCCTCCACGGAAATACCCATCTGAACCATCAAAACCATTACATGGTAGGCAAGGTCTGCAATTTCATAGATTGTTTCCGGTTTGTCGTCCGCTTTACCGGCAATGATGACCTCGGTACATTCCTCGCCCACCTTTTTCAGTATCTTGTCGATGCCTTTTTCAAAAAGATAGGTGGTATAACTGCCCTCGGGGCGCTCTTTATTTCTGCCGACAAGCAGCCCGTAAAGCCCGTCAAGGGAGAAGGAGTGGAGTTCTTCGCTTGCGTACACATCCTTTGTAAAGCACGATTCCGTGCCCGTGTGGCAGGCAGGGCCGTCCTTTTCGACCTCAACGACAAGCGCATCGTTATCGCAGTCTGCGGTTATGGAAACGATATGCTGATAGTTTCCGCTTGTTTCGCCCTTCAGCCACAGCTCGTTCCTCGTACGGCTGAAAAAGCAGGTAAGCCCCTTTTCCATGGATATCCGGAGGCTCTCGCGGTTCATGTATGCAAGGGTAAGCACCTTTTTTGAAAGGCTGTCTACCACTATAGCGGGGATAAGTCCCTTTTCGTCGAATTTAAGCTCGTCAATATTTATCATTTCACTAACCTCACAGTAATATCGTTCTTTGCAAGCTCGCGCTTCAGATCGGGGATCTTTATCTCCCCGAAATGGAATACGGATGCGGCAAGCCCCGCATCAATATCGGGAATCTCTTTAAACAGGTCTATAAAGTCCTTTACGCTTCCCGCGCCTCCCGATGCGATAACGGGTACCTTGACCGCATCGCACACGGCACGGAGCATTTCGATGTCAAAGCCGTTTTTAACTCCGTCGGTGTCAATGGAATTTACAACCACCTCGCCGGCGCCCATGGAAACACAGCGCTTTATCCACTCGATAGCTTCCATTCCCGTGTTCTCGCGCCCGCCCTTGGAAAAAACGAGGAAAACACCGTCAACGCGCTTGATATCGGCTGAAAGCACTACGCATTGGTCGCCGTATTTTTTTGCCGCCTCGGTTATAAGCTCGGGGTTTTTGATTGCGCCCGAATTTACGCTTACCTTGTCGGCACCGCATTTTAGCACGCGGTCGAAATCATCAAGAGTATTGATGCCGCCGCCGACGGTAAGCGGGATAAATATCTCGCTTGCAACGCGCCGCAAAACGTCCGTAAACAGCGCGCGCCCCTCGGCGGATGCGGTTATATCGTAAAAAACAAGCTCGTCCGCACCGCTTTCGCTGTAATAACGGGCAAGGGAAACGGGGTCGGAAACGTCGTTAAGTCCCGCAAAATTCACACCCTTGACCACTCTGCCGTTTTTAACGTCAAGGCAGGGGATAATTCTTTTCGTTATCATTTTGCCGCCTCCGCCGCCTCTCTCAGATCGATTGCACCTGTGTAGTACGCTTTGCCGATTATAGCGCCGTAAATGCCCATATCGGCAAGTTTTTTTACGTCGTCAAGCGAGGAAACACCGCCCGATGCGGTTATATCCACGGTGAACTTTTTAGATAGCTCCGCGTACAGCTCCAAATTTGCTCCGCGCATCGCGCCGTCCTTGGAGATGTCGGTGCATATTATGTTTTTTACACCGAGCGACTGCATTTTTTCAACAAATTCAAAAAGGGTATAATTACTGCTCTCAAGCCAGCCCTTTATTGCTATCCGGCCGTCCTTAACATCCGCGCCTACGGCTATCTTATCGCCGTATTTTTCTATCGCCTCGCAAAGAAAGCCTTCGTCCGTAACGGCGGCAGTACCGAGTATAACGCGGTCAACACCGCAGGAGAGGTATTTTTCCACGGTTTCAATATTGCGTATACCCCCGCCTATCTCAACGAAAAGGGAGGTGTTTTCCGCAATGCTTTTTACAACATCGATATTGGGTGTTGTGCCGTTTTTTGCACCCTCAAGATCTACCATATGGATGCAGGTCATTTTGCTGTTTTCGAAATCGCGCGCAACGGAAAGCGGATCGTCGCTGTACACGGTCATTTGTTTATAATCGCCGAAAAGCAGGCGCACTGCCTTCTTTTCGTACAGATCTATTGCAGGGAACAGCTTCATCGATTAACTCCTTCCGCGAATGCCTTTAAAATGGCAAGTCCGACCTCGCCGCTTTTTTCGGGGTGGAACTGGCATCCCATTACGTTATTTTTGCATACTGCGGCGGTGAGATGCTTGCCGTATTCCGCATCGGCTATTATGCTGTCCTCACAGCCCTTTGCAAAATACGAATGCACAAAATAAACGCAGTCGCCCTCGTTTATATAGCGGAAAAGGGGACAGGTGCGCGTAAAGCGCAGTGCGTTCCAGCCGATATGCGGTATCTTCAGCGTGTCGGGAATATAGTTCGCCATAGGTATGACCTCGCCCCGAAGAAGCCCAAGCCCCTCGTGCTCGCCGTATTCGTAGCTTTTTTCAAAAAGCAGCTGCATACCGAGGCAGATACCCATTATCTCCTTG
>JAZQFL010000222.1:0-5628 GCA_045539485.1 Eubacteriales bacterium | reverse complement strand
CCTTTATTGACGCACACAGCCATTTTACAATGACTGCCGCACAGTCCTCGCAATGCGATGTAAGAGGATGCACCTCTTTAGACGAAGTTGCATTAAAAGTTCGCGATTATATTGCGGAATACGATATAAAAAAAGGCGAATGGGTGGTAGCCAATAACTTTGACCATACC
This sequence comes from Eubacteriales bacterium, assembly GCA_045539485.1. Lineage (GTDB taxonomy): Bacteria > Bacillota > Clostridia > Oscillospirales > CAG-272 > RUG12395. The sequence goes on along the minus strand of JAZQFL010000222.1, from coordinate 5,458 downwards.
GCATTTGCTATTCCCAGCGAACCCGATATTGAGGAAATTGACAGTATTTGCCCCGATAATCCTCTTGTTCTGCGTCACGCAAGCGCTCATATGCTCGTTGCAAATTCCATAGCTCTTAAATTGGCCGGAATAACCGTTGATGATGCAACTACCTCTCCTTCTAACATAATAGTCAAAAACGGAAAGCTTACGGGATGCCTCAAGGAAGGCGCAATGGGGCGTATATCTAAATGTATCCCTCCTAACACAGTTGAACGAATATTTTCCAACTACAATAAAACTGCCCAAAAGTATGCTACGCACGGTATAACAACTGTGCAGGACGGTCATATCAGTGATAAGACCCTGCAGTATTATCGACTTGTAAACGAGCACGGCGGTCTTGATATCGACCTTGTAGGATATGTCGGTGGCTCGGGTAATTACAAACGCGTAAAGGCTGAGCTTGACTCGTTCAACAAATTGGAGTCAATAAGTATCGGCGGAATCAAGGCGCTTCTTGACGGCTCTCCGCAATTGCGTACAGCTTGGGTACGCGAGCCGTATATCACGGAGGATACCTGCTATCATCAGCTTGTCAAGGACGAAGCTCTGATAAATGCTTTTAAGGTTGCCGCTGACAATAATACTCAATTACTCGTTCACTGTAACGGAGATGCAGCGGTGGAGCAGTTTTTAAGGTGCCTTGAGATAGCGGAAGAAGAGAAGCCGAACCTTAAAAATCTGAAGCCCGTTATCATCCATGCTCAGCTGATGGGAAGGGATCAAATACCGTGGGCAAAGAAGCTCGGCGCCGTCATTTCCTTCTTTGTTGCTCATTGTTACCACTGGGGCGACACTCATCTTGCCAATCTCGGAGAAGAGAGAGGTATGTATATTAGCCCCGTTGGCACCGCTATTGAACATAACGTTCCGTATACATTCCATCAGGATACACCGGTTGTTGAATGTGATATGATAGAAACTGTATGGTGTGCGGTTAACAGAGAAACGCGTAACGGTGTTAAGTTAGCCAAATCAGAGCGGATATCGGTATTAGATGCTTTACGTGCAGTAACTGTAAATGCTGCTTATCAATATTCACAAGAACATATAAAGGGAACTGTTGAAGTCGGCAAATATGCGGATCTTGTTATTCTTGACAGGGACATTCTTGAAATCGATCCGCAGACTATAAGAGACACCAAGGTTCTCAGCACCTATAAAAAGGGAAAATGCATTTATAATGCGAAGTAATAATACAAAAACATTAATTCCGTGTCTTTTGTATAATAATTTGAAAGAGAGAATCACTTTGAAGAGAAAATACAGGCTTTCCACTGCGCTTGATGTGGACGATCTGCTTATGGAATGTGTTCCGTATGCGATACGGCTTGCTAATGAAAAATACAATTTTGACCCGCCGCTTACTATCAGGGAAGTAGACAAATGGGGTAAGCTCGGAACACGCGCGGACGTAATTTTTGAGTTTTTTAACGATCCCGAGTTTTATCAAAATCAACCCGTAATTGAAGGTGCAAAGGAATTTGTACGTAAGCTCTCTCAGATGACCGAGGTCTTTGTTTCTACATCCGTCTATCCTCAGTTTATGAGCTTGCGCGCTCTGCGCATTATGGAGGAATTTCCCGAGATACCGCACGACCATATCTATATGGGCTCCCGCAAGGATAAGATAGACGTGGACATTCTTTTTGACGACGGAATGCACAACGTGCTTGATTCCATTGCCGCTTATCCCATTCTTATGCGCCGTCCCTGGAATACCGAGGCGACGGGAATGCTTGCCGTTAATAATTATGACGAGTTTCTGAAGCTTGTTGAAGTCATTGCGGAAAGCTACAGTATCAATCGCGAGCCGATACTCGCAAACGAGCCTTGCGTTGTAGTTCTTGTCGGCCCCACGGGCAGCGGAAAAAACGAGATTGCAACGCGAGTTTGCGAAACATCATCCGGATTCCAAAGACTGATAAGTTATACGACTGCGCGCATTTCAAAGGATAACGACAGATTTCATCACGTGTCATTGCGTGAATTTCATAAGATGCAGGATGCCGGTGAGCTGTTTGAAATGACAAACTACGCAAATCATTTTTACGGATCACGTTTATCGGACGTTGAAGACATTCTTAACAGCGGCAAAAATGTGATCACAGTTATGGATATTTGCGGTGCCATGGCTATGAAGACGCATTTCAAAAACGTTATTACCGTTTATGTAGGTAAAGACAGAAAGTCCCTCATTTCGTCTATTATCGAAAGAAACGGCTCTACCGATGAGAAGGTCAAGCGAATTCTTGCAATAGATAATGAAAAGCATAATGAGCAAATATGCGATTATTCGGTAAGTTATCACGATGTTGATAAGGCTTCCGGGGAAATAGTCGGATTTTTGCCTTATTTCGAAAAATAAATTCCAATTTCTATAGAAATTTATGTTTTAATGTGTTATAATCAATACGTATTTGTATGCGAAAGGAGAACTGCGTGTGGATATCTGTATTCATAAGCCCGGTTTTATAAAGCGGTTAGGCGCAGCTCTGCTTGATGCTATTCTTTTGTGCGTTCTTGCTACTGCTGTAGCGTTCGTTCTATCGTCTGTTTTCGGATATGACGCATATTCCGAAGATCTCAATTCCGCTTATGACAGATATGAGCAGGAGTACGGCGTCTCTTTCGGTATTTCCGCAGAAGAATATGAACTACTCGGCGATGAAGAAAAAGCCTCTTACGAAACAGCGTCCATTGCCTTAAGTAAAGATTCAGAACTGCAATACACCTATAATATGGTCGTATCACTTTCAATACTGATAGTTACACTTTCGCTTCTTGTTTCCGTTCTGGTGCTTGAATTTTTCGTGCCTTTGCTTTTTAAGAACGGACAAACAGTCGGTAAGAAGGTGTTTTCGCTGTGTCTTGTGCGCAGTGACGTAGTTCGCATTTCAAGCTTTCAGTTATTTGTTCGCTCAGTCTTCGGTAAGTTTACGATCGAGCTTATGGTTCCTGTCTATATCATTATCATGCTTTTGTTCGGAGCTTTGGGGCTTGTCGGCTGGATCGTGCTTGCGATTCTGCTGATCGTACAGGCTGTTATGATCTCGATAACAACAAACAATTGTTTAATTCATGATATGATATCATCCACGACGGTTGCCGATATGTCGCTTCAAAGGATATTCAACAGCTCTGAAGAGCTTTTGGAATATAAAAACAAGCTCCATGCCGAGCGTGTGGCAAAATCCGATTATTAAATATTTTCATAGATAAGGAAAGGGTAAACATGAAAGTAGTACTGCAAAATCTTACAAAGGTGTTTCCGAACCGCGATAAGAAGGCCGGAAACGACGTTGTCGCAGTAAGCGATTTCACTCTTGAGATCCCCGACGGTAAGCTTATCGGACTTCTCGGCCCCTCCGGTTGCGGAAAGAGTACAACTCTTTATATGATAAGCGGACTCCAGAAACCCACCGGCGGTAAGATCTTTTTCGGTGATGATGATGTAACAGAGCTCTCCACCGAAAACAGAGGCATAGGACTCGTGTTCCAGAACTATGCTCTTTATCCCCACATGACTGTTCTCCAGAACATTCTTTTCCCCTTGCAGAATCTTAAGGGCGCAGACAAGCTTACAAAAGCTCAGATGCTTGAGCGCGCTCACGAAGCTGCAAAGCTCGTTCAAATCGACGAGCTGATGGAAAGAAAACCCAGCGAGCTTTCGGGCGGTCAGCAGCAGAGAGTTGCTATCGCACGTGCTCTCGTTAAGATGCCACGCGTGCTTCTTCTCGACGAGCCGCTTAGTAACCTTGATGCACGTCTCCGCCTCCAGACCCGCGAAGAGATCCGCCGTATTCAGAAGGAGACGGGTATTACGACCGTATTTGTAACACACGACCAGGAAGAGGCAATGAGCATCTCCGATATGATCGTTGTTATGAAGCTCGGTGTAGTTCAGCAGACAGGTAAGCCTCAGGACGTTTATGACGATCCCGTTAACCTCTTTGTTGCAAAGTTCCTCGGCACTCCCCCCATAAACGTTCTTGAGGGTAAGGTTGTAGGCGGCAAGGTATTTATCGGTGATGAGGCTGTCCTTGAAGTTAACGGCGTTGACGATAGGGAAGTATTTATCGGTATCCGCCCCGAGGGATTTGAGCTTGATGATAACGGACCTCTAACATGCGAGCTTGTTAACGTTGAGGTAATGGGTCGTGACGTAAGCGTAGTTTCCAAGCACCCGGCATCACTTAATCCTTCTATACGTTCCATTATCGATGCAGATAATAAGGTCGACCTCGGAGCTGGCGTTGTTAAGTACCGTGTTAAGCCCCACAAGTTCTTCCTCTTTGATAAACAGACAGAGGAAAGAATCCGTTACGAGGTGAAATAATATGGTTGACAGTAAACAACAGTGGAAGGCTTGGCTTTATCTGCTTCCCGCCATAGTTTTACTGCTCGTTTTCACCGTTTGGCCTATTATAAATACGGTCAGAATGGCATTTATGGAGGGATATAACGGTCTTGCCATTGTAGGCGGAGCTACCTTTAAATTCGGTATCGGCAACTTTGCTAAGGTAATCAGCTTCACCTCATTCAAGACAAGCCTTTACAATACGATGCTTCTCTGCATCCTTACAGTTCCGCTTTCTACATTCCTTGCTCTTCTTATTGCGGTTGCTCTTAATTCGATAAAGCCCCTTAAGAAGACACTTCAGACGATATTCTTTCTCCCGTACGTAACCAACTCCATTGCTATAGGTATGGTATTTGCGGCAATGTTTAATATTGTCGGCAATATGGGAACTGACGGACACGACATTATAATAACCGCAGGTATTATAAATAACTGCATCGAGTTTTTCGGCGGCGAACCTATCAACTGGATAAATGCAGGCTCAAGCTACTGGGCAAATATCACTGTTATGGTGGTTTACATAGTTTGGAACGCTTTGCCCTTCAAGATCCTCGTTCTTCTCGGCGGTCTTCAGAGTGTCAATAAGCAGTATTACGATGCCGCAAAGGTTGACGGTACTCCCAAGAGCCGTGTGTTTACCCGTATCACCGTTCCGCTTCTTTCTCCCATGCTTGCTTATGTTATCATTACAGGCTTTATCGGCGGATTCAAAGAGTATTCCAGCATTGTCGGAATATTCGGTGAGGATATGGGACCCGCAGGCGCTCCGAGAAGACTAAATACTATAGTTGGTTATATTTACGATGCTCTTCCCAAAATGAATTACGGTCAAGCAAGTGCCGCTGCGCTTATCCTGTTTGCTATTATCTTCGTTGTTACGATGATAAATCTGCAGGTAAGTAAAAAGCGAGTTCATTATTAAGAGGTGCGGCATGGCTAAAACAAACAATAACGTTATGCAAGAGAGAGACGTTCGTGCAACCTCCATACGCCAGGGAGTTATGCAGGTGCTTTTTAAAACTCTTGTGTATGCATTCCTCATTTTTATGGCGC
>JAZQFL010000221.1:0-2750 GCA_045539485.1 Eubacteriales bacterium | reverse complement strand
AGATCTCCACCGAAGGACTGCAGAGTGGAATTACTTGCCGCCTGAACGAGAAAATTTGTACCCTGCATGATGAAGTTTACCGTACCGAGCTTGACGATCCCCTTCGTTATGTCCGCACTAATTCGCACGTTTTCCCACTTTATCGGTACAAGCGCACTCTTGCCGAAAAGGAAGGAAAGCACCCACACCGCAGAAAGGGCTTGGCTTATAACGGTTGCAAGCGCCGCACCGGGTGCACCCATATCGAATACGAAAATGAAAATAGGGTCAAGCACTATGTTAACAGCAGCACCGATAACGACTGAAAGCATACCGATGCGCGGGCGCCCTTGGGCGTTTATGTATCCGTTAAGACCCGTTGTGAGCATTGAAAAGACTGTGCCAGCTAAGTAGATACGAAGATACTGCCCCGCGTACACGAAGCTCTCCTCGCTTGCGCCGAACAGAAACAGCAAGGGTCTGTGGAAAGCATAACCAAGCACCGTCAGCACAACTGAGCTTGAAAGCAGCAGGCAAAAGGAATTACCGAGTATCTTACCTGCTTTTTCGGTATCACCCGCGCCGCGTGCCATTGAAAACAGCGGAACACCGCCGTTGCCGAAAAGCGCGGTAAATGCCATTATCAGCGTTATTACGGGGAAAGCAAGCCCCACGCCTGTCAGCGCAAGTCCGTCCCCTTCCTCCATATGACCGAGATATATGCGGTCAACTACGTTATAAAGCAGGTGAACGAGCTGTGCAATCGTAAGCGGTATCGCCTGATCGACTATCCTGCGCCATACGGAGCCGTTACCGAAATCATTTGTTTTTGCCGTTATTACCGACATGTCATCACTTCCATTACCAAATAAAAGGTATCAATCTGCATTTTACCTTCTTTTTATATTCCTCATAGCCCTCAAGCTCAGCCGAAAGCAATTTTTCCTCGTTTACCGCGCGGATGCACATAAGCACGGGATAATGCAAAAACGCAAGCAATCCCCAAAATGAGCCGAGGATAAGCGGGATCATCATAAACATCAAAACAGTTGCCGAATACATAGGGTGACGGACGATGCCGTAAAGCCCCGTTGACACCACCTTCTGCCCGTCTTCTACCTTAACTGTGCGCGAAAGATAGGCATTTTCGCGCATTACCTCGGCATAAAGCCCGTAAGAAGCAATAAACAGCACGGAAGCTGTAACTGTCAGCCACGTCGGCACGTGCGACCAACCGAAACGGAAATCAAGAGCAGACAGCACAAAGCCCGAGGTAAAACCGAGACCTGAGAGAGCCACAACCGACTTTTGCTCCTTCTGCTTTTCCTTAACATCCAGGCGCTTTCGTAGCAGGTCGGGCGCTTTTATATACAGAACAACTCCCATTATGAAAACGGGTACAAACAGAAGTGCCGTAAAAAGCCATGCTCCGCTATAATCAAAGGTTCCCGCAGGCAAAAACAGTAACAGCCCCACGATCAAGAATCCGCTTATAAGCTTTATAATACCGTTTAAAAGAAGCTTCATATCATTTCCTCGTTTCCTTATTTTTGCTTACAAGGGAAAGCGTCTGCTTCAATGCAGACTCCTTATCCACACCCGCAAGGCGTAATTTATGCGCGTATTCGAGAAGGCGCGAAAAATCTTCATCGGGCTTTACACCGCTGTCAATAAGGTCCTTGCCCGTGACGTACGGGCGCGACATATATTCGCGGTACGTTTCAAGCCGTGACAGCAGGAAATCGGTATGCTCGCCCTTAACACCCGAACCCCGCTGACCGCGGATATCGGCGGCGGCAAGAAGAACAAGTGCCATCGGGTCGGAGACCGCATCAAACATAGCGTTGGTCTTCTTAACTGACGAATTAAACGAAGCAAGGGTATTGGGACGCATATGGTGGCACACAAGCCCCGAGACGTACTTCATCAGCTTGCGCTCCGAACTAAGACGCGCCACAAATGCGCGCACAAGAGGAATTCCCTTCTCCTCGTGGCCGTATGAATGAACTCTATCCCCTTCTCTGAAGGTAGATACCGCCTTTCCCAGATCGTGTACAAGCACCGCAAGCATAAATCCGTACGGGCTTTCCGCCTGCGTCCGAAGCTCTGCGGCCGCATCGAGCACAAGCATCGTATGAGTCCACACGTCACCTTCCGCATGATATATAGGGTCTTGCTCAAGACCTATCAGCGGCTCAAGCTCGCTAAACCACGGACTAAGCATACCTATCTCGCGCAAAAGCTCAAAAAATACAGACGGGCGCTTTGCGGTAAGCAAAGCTTTTTTCAGCTCTCCCTCAACCCTTTCGCGCGAAAGGGCGGTAATATCCATCGTTTTGCAGATAGCCTTTGTCTCTCCGGAAACCGCAAAATCGAAGCGCGAAGCAAACTGACACATACGCAGAACACGCAAAGGATCCTCATCGAAGCTATCATCGCTTACGTGGCGCAAAACTCCGTTTTCAAGGTCGCGGACACCGCCATAGGGGTCGATCAGTTCCCCTGTCAGCACGTCTTTCATAATCGAATTTACGGTAAAATCGCGGCGCATTGCCGCCTTCTCAGCTCCGATAAACGGATCGACAAAAACGTCAAAATCCCTATGCCCTTTACCGCGTACATTTTCCTTGCGCGGCATTGCTATATCAAGCGAATATCCCTTAACGGAGTATATACCAAAACTTTCCCCCATCGATATACGCTCGCCGACACTGTCAAGTATCTCCTCAAGCACCGACGGCAAAATTCCGTGTACCTCTATATCGATATCT
>JAZQFL010000220.1:0-5006 GCA_045539485.1 Eubacteriales bacterium | reverse complement strand
TTGGCCTCCGACTTTCCGTCTTATCATTGCAACAATGGATATCGAGGAGAGCAATACAGACCGCGATAAGTTCTTGGCGGCAGTAAGCTCAAACGTTGAGTCTGAGCTTAAGAAGATCGGTCTTCGCCTTATCAACGTAAACGTAACCGATATCAGCGACGAATCCGGCTACATAGCAGCGCTCGGTAAAGAGGCTGCTGCTAAGGCTATAAACGACGCAAAGAAGAGCGTTGCAGAGCAGGATAGAGACGGTTCTATCGGTGAGGCTCAGGCTCGTATGGATCAGCGTATCAAGGTATCCGAGGCGGATTCCGTAGCTATCCAGGGTGAAAACGAAGCAAAGATGAAGATAGCTATGTCCGAGGCTGCCCTTAAGGAAAAAGAGGCAGAGGCTCTCAAGATAGCTACCACAGCAGAAAAGATCCAGGCTGCAAAGGCGCTCGAGGAATCCTACAGCGCAGAGCAGGCAGCGGAAGAAGCAAGACGTGCAAAAGAGCAGGCGACCCTTGAAGCCGACGTTATCGTACGTGCAGAGGCTAAGAAGAAGGAAATGGAGCTTGCCGCAGAAGCAGAGGCAGAGCAGACCCGCCGTATCGCAAAGGGTGAAGCAGACGCTATCTACGCAAAGATGGAGGCTGAGGCTCGCGGTATGGAGGAGATCCTCCGCAAGCAGGCTGCAGGTTTTGCAGAGATCGTAAAATCCGCAAACGGCGATGCAGAGGCGGCTCTCAAGCTCCTTATTGCCGATAAGCTCGAGGACCTTATGCGTATTCAGGTCGATGCCGTTAAGAACATCAAGATCGACAAGGTAACGGTTTGGGACGGCGGTCAGAACGGCGACGGTAAGACCTCTACCGCGAATTTCATCTCCGGTATGATGAAGTCCGTGCCTCCGCTTGACGAGGTGTTTAACCTCGCGGGTATGCAGCTTCCCGGTATGCTCGGCAAAAAGCTTGAGGATGGCGGCGATGCAACTGCGGAACCCGCCCCCGAAGTAACCGAATAATAAACAGATTCCCGCAAAAAGGGGCAGTCCGTTTGCGGACTGCCACGCTTTGTATAAGAGCTCACGACAGAAAGGCAGTAAAATGAAAAGAGGATGTTATTATGGAAGCTAAGAAAAGCAAAAGACCGTCGTTTTCTTTGTGGCTTATCCCCGCTGCTTATGGATTTTGGATAGCGACATATTGTATCATAACATTTTTTCTTGTACCTCTCATCGGTGAAATTATTCCTCCGGTGTTTGAGTATTTCAATGAGCTTAATGAGCCGGAAAACTTCGCTGAGCTTTTGGCATTTGATACTGTCGTGAAGATCATTTGTACCTACATCGCCTTCATTCCCGCAACTGTAATAGCCTATATTTTTTCTAAAAGAGCCAGACGTGATTTCATAGATGAAACAAAATGCCTTGTAGGATACAAGGAAGGATTGAAATACCATATATCTAAGTATTGGATGTCCGATATAATCTTTTTTGCAGCATTGTATTTTTGCCTTTGGTTGTTGCGGTTGATGGGTATATATATTATGGGATTTGTTCCGCTTGTTGCGGCAGCATATGAGGTCTTCGGCTTTTTCCTCGGTTGGATTATATTCGTTTTATATACTTATTCAGCTTCGCTTTCGGGAGTGTTTTTCGCACAGCGCAAATGGCGCGCGGACTATTTATCGGAATAGGGAGGCGATCGTATGATAGTAATGTTTATATTCACAGTTGAGGCGATCATTTTATTTTTTCTGATTCGTTTTGTTTACTCTATGCTCAGAGCCTTTTTCATAAAGCGTGAAACCTTGAGCAAATTGAACGCGCTTTGCAAAAGAAAGGGTTATAAAACAGAGCGGCACCGCGGTATGCTGTCAACGATGCTTACAATGCCGAAAAAAACGGATATGACGGTAAGAACTCCGGACAAAGAATACCGCATAAGATTCATTACATGCCGCTATCGTTTTAAATCTTATCATTTTGCGACAGTTGAGCATATCGTTACGTGGTTCCCGCAGGTCATCAAAATGATCTCAAAAAAGTCAGACTCGTTTTATAAGATCTTTACTTCCTATCGCTACTGTCCGAGATTGAGGGTCAACGAATCGGAAGACGAAAATGTGGAAAACATTCTGATTTTTGACCCGTCACCCCTCGAATTGACAAAAGCGAACGAGCACGGGTTCCACATCCCCGTTGAGGACGGAGATTCAATAGGTCCGTACAAGGCATATAGGGCAAAAGCATTTCTTGAAATGCTTAGTACACCCGTTCAGAGTATTGAGTGAAATAATCAAAAACCCGCCGCAGTCATCCTCGAGCAAAGCGAAGGATCTTGCGGCGGGTTTGTTTTATATAATCGAGTTTGTAACCGAATTTACGGCTGAACGCCGAGGGCGATAACGATATAGAATATCGCAACGGTCACAAGCGAGTAGATAAGCATAGGAATAACGTTCTTCTTTATAAGCTTACCCTCATTACCCACAACGCCGATGGTTGCGGCTGCGGCAACTGCGTTGTTTATACATACCATATTACCGATAGCGGCACCGACACACTGCATTGCCATAATGAAAGCGGGGGCGATTCCGAGAACGGTTGCGGTGTTATACTGGAGATTGGAGAAAAGGTTCATGGAAACGGTGGCGGAGCCGGAAACGAATGCGCCGAGCACGCCTATAAACGGAGCGATAAGCACGTAGAGGCTCTCGCCTACTTTTGCAAGCGCGTTTGCCATTTCGTCCATCATGCTGATGTCTGCGGCGTTTTTGAACTTCATAACCTCAACGAGGGCAAGACCGAAGAGAAGTGCAAGCGCCGCGCCGGATACCTGCTTAAAGGTGTCCTTCCAGGACTGAGCGACTTTTTTCTTATCCATCTTGTGGAAGAAGTTGGTGAAGATAGCAACAACGATAAATGCAGTACCGGGGAGATATGCCCACTTAACGCTCCAGTCGAGCTTTTCAAAGCCGAAGAGGTTCTGAATACCTACAACAAAGGGCGCACCGGAGGTGAGAAGACCCTTAACACCAAGCTGAGGGATTCTGGTAATTACAAGCACAAGTGCAACGAGCACATAGGGGATCCACGCCTTAAGCACGGACATCTTGGATTCCGCAACGGGAGTAACGGGGCTTGTTGCAAGCCAATCCTTTTCCCACTCCTCGGAGTTACCGAAATTCCAAGTCTTTTTGGGAACAAGGAAGCCTTTTCTTGCGGCGATTACGGTAACAGCAATGGAAATGAGCGCACCGAGAAGGGAAGCAAACTCATAACCGATAAAGACGGTAACAAGAATGTAAGGAACTGCGAAGGTAAGTCCTGTGAATATAGCAAAGGGAGCTGCCTCAAGCGCAGGCTTGAAGGACTTGTCCTTCGAGAAGAACTTGGTGGCAAGCATCAGTACGATAAGGGGAAGGAAAATGCTCATTACGGCATGGGGGATAGCAGTCCAAAGGGCAAAATCGTTTGCAAATTCAACGTCACCGGACATACCGAGCGCGCCGAGCGCGGAGGTAACGGGTGTGCCTACGGCGCCGAAGGAAACTGCGGTGGAGTCAAAAACAAGCGCGATCATTGCAGCAGCCATAGGCGGGAAACCGAGGCTTACCATAAGCGGGCCTGCAAGAGCCGCGGGAGTACCGAAGCCTGCGGCAGCCTCAATAAAGGAACAGAAGGAAAAACCTATAATGCACGCCTGCACGCGCTTGTCGGGGCAGATGTTCATAAAACCGCGGTTTATAGATGCGGTAGCGCCTGATGCTTTAAGTGTGTTCATCAGCAGGATAGCACCGACGATGATGATAAGAACGTCAACAGAGCTGAGCATTCCGTATACAGAGCTTGCAATAACGGCTAGTATCTCTACATCCCAGAAGATGATCGCGAAAATTGCGGACATCACACAGGAGATGAGCAGGCACCATTTAGCGGGCCAGTTGAAAACGGTCATCAGAACGAGAGTTGCCAGAATAGGCAAGAATGCGACAAGCGCTAACATTGTTTTCCTCCGAAATGTTTCTAAATAAGTTTGTAGATTTTTTGACAATCTAAATTATATCACTTAATGTCAATAAATACAATGTCATTGCTGAACGAAATTTAAACGAAAATTGTCTTCTGATAAGTATAAATTCACAAAAAAGTTACAAATAATTTGTTGAAATTGCGGTGTTTGCTTATAAAAACAATAATTGCAAATATGGAACGTTCAAGTCCTGCTTCATCATAAAAGACATCAAAAAAGACAATATCGGCAGTTTTGCGTATGAATTTGAACCATTACTAACCATTAGTTTTAAGTGATATTCCGTCTTCGACGGAGTGATATATTTTGCTACGCAAAATGTGATATGCTTTGCATACCTCGCCATAGGCGAGATATTGCAAAAGCGTGATATTATATTCGCCCTTAAAACTGGGCGAAGCCCAATATCACTTGCGAAGCAAATATAACTGGCACAGCCAATATAACTCGCCGTAAGGCGAATATAACTGAAAACGACAAGTTTCTGTTGAAACTTGTCGTTTTCTGGTGCACCGGATGAAAACAAGGTTGAACTGTTTTCAAGTGCTTCAAGACTTACGGTTTCCTCTTTGTTATTACCGTTATATACGATTTTAAAGTGATCGTCGAACACATAAATCGCATTGATAAATGTGTCGATGATTTTTCTTTTGGCGTCTTGCTGAGTAATGTCTATCTTTCGATAGTTGGTCAGAGCCATTCGGTATTCGTCTTGCGTGTAGGTCGGTGACTGAATTTGCTCTTTGATAATAGCATCGCTAATTTCGTTCTTTGATGCTTCAAGTTCTCCCAGACGCTTTACCAACGCCTGAGAAGCGATGCCTTGCTGAATGACATTTACGATGTTTTCTATCTCTTTCTCACGTTCTTTCAACTGCTGTTCTAACTGCGGAAGAACAGTGCTTTCATTGTACTGCAAGTTATAGAGCAGGGCCGAGAGTTCTTCGATCACGGAGTCGTTCTTCAAAATCTCCATTGTCTTATACA
>JAZQFL010000219.1:0-7804 GCA_045539485.1 Eubacteriales bacterium | reverse complement strand
GCCTTAAGGGTGCTTTCCACCGCACTCCCGCTCCAAGGGTCGGAAAAGCATTTGCGGCACACTTTGGCGATATTCGCGGCACATTCGGGAGAATAGCTCTCGCGGCGTATATCAATATCCGAGAGATCCGTCAAGGCTGTCATCGTTTTCTATCCATTCGGATACGTTGTATACCGTGTATTTGTCCTTTGTTTCGCGCACGTAGACCTTTTCGATACCCGCGTTTATTACCATTCTCTTGCACATCATGCAGCTGCTGGTACCGCCTACGATCTCACCGCTTGCGGGATCGGTACAGCACATATACAGCGTTGCGCCTATCATCTGCTCACGGGGTGCGGCGATTATGGCATTCGCTTCGCTGTGCACGGAGCGGCAAAGCTCGTATCTCTCTCCGCGCGGTACGTTCATCTTATCGCGGTAGCAGTTTTGAAGGTCACTGCAGTTCTTTCTGCCGCGGGGAGCACCGTTGTAGCCCGTTGACACTATGCTGTCGTTTTTAACGATAATGGATCCGTAGTGCTTACGGAGACACGTACTGCGCTCGCTTACTGTCTGTGCGATATCAAGATAGTAGTTATGCTTGGATACTCTTTCCATGTCAAAGCCCTTTCGCAAACTCCTTAAGAATTTCGGTGAACTGCTCCCCTACCTCGGGATGCTTTGTGCCCGCGTAGAGATTTGCCTCAAGAAAACCGAGCTTGGAGCCGAGGTCAAAGCGCTTGCCTTCAAACTCCAGACCCACCATACCGTAGCGGCGCGCGTATTCCGCCATCGCATCGGTAAGCTGAATCTCCCCGCCCGCACCGGGAGGGGTGGTTTCCAGTATATCGAATATTTCGGGAGTAAGAAGCACTCTGCCGAGAATGGCAAGGTCGGTAAACTCCTTACCGGGGGCAGGCTTTTCTATCATATCGGTAACGGTGTACTCGTTCACAGCGCCGTCGATCGGCTCTGCCTTCATGGAGCAGAATTTACGGAGCTGCTCCTTCGTTACGGTCTTAAGTCCCACAACGGGCTTGCCGTATTTTGCGTACACGTCGGCAAGCTGCTTACACACGGGAGTATCGGCAAACACCATATCGTCACCGTAAAGCACGGCAAACGGGTCGTTGCCAACAAAGCTGCGAGCGCACATAATAGCGTGACCGAGACCTCTCTTTTCCTTCTGACGGGTGAAGAAGATATTACCGCGGCTGATCTCCCCGTGTATAAGCTCGACCTCGGCATCTCTGCCCTTTGCCGCGAGCGCCTGATCGTATTCTGGGGAATAGTCGAAATAATCCTCTATTGCGTCCTTATCTCTGCCTGTGATGATAAGCACCTCTGTCATTCCGCTGTCTATTGCCTCGTTAACAAGGTAGCTGATAGCGGGTCTGTCTACTATGGGAAACATCTCCTTGGGTACACAGCGGGATATGGGAAGCATACGGGTACCGAGACCCGCCGCAGGGATGACCGCCTTTTTTACTTTCTGCATTATTCCTCCTTATGCACCGTCCGGCGCAAGAGCATACTTATCTATGATAAGCGTATTATATATATTATACTTTATTATCCGAGGATTTCAAGCGTTTTTTCAATATTTCCGTTAGATATTGTATTTTTTCGCACTTTGAGGTAGAATTATTTCGTAAGGATGTACACGCATCCATATCGGAGGAATTATGTCGATACTGAACATCAACCGCTCGCTGACGCTTGCGGGGCGCATTTTTGACGTTACAAAGCCAACAAAGCCAATAATAGATCTGCCGCGCGGCAAGCCCGCACTGCCCGTTAAAAAAACGGCTGAGCCCCTTGTTCGCTGTACGCCCGAGGAGGCGGGAGTACCCTCCTCTGCCGTGCTTGAATTTGCAAAGGCTCTCCGTGATAACGACACGGTAAATACCCACAGCGTTATGCTCGTGCGTAACGGCAGGGTGTTTTTCGAGCACGCTTTCGGGATGAGAGAGATAAACTGTCCCGGATACGTTTTCTCCTGTTCCAAGAGCTTTGTATGTCTTGCTGTCGGTATGCTTTGCGATGAGGGAAAGCTCTCCCTTGACGAAAATATCGAAAAGATATTCCCCGAAAAGGTCGGCAAGCTTGCAAGGATCTCTCCGCGCATTGTCACGGTAAAGGACCTGCTTACAATGAAAAGCGGTGTTTCCTTCAATGAGGCGGAATGTATGGCATCTTCCGAATGGGTGAAGGAGATCATCACAAGCGCGGCGATAGGTGAAAACGGACGCGAGTTCTTTTATAACAGCCTCAACACCTATATGCTTGCCGCGATCTGCGTACGCAAATGCGGTACCGGCCTGATGACTTATCTCAAAAACAAGCTTTTCGAGCCTCTCGGCATTACCGACGTCTATTGGGAAAAGGGCCCCGAGGGCATTGAAAAGGGCGGCTGGGGACTTTATATCCGCCCCGAGGATATGGCAAAGATAGGTGTGCTGATACTAAATAAGGGAGTATACGGAGAAAAACGCATTATCTCCGAAGCATTCCTTCGGGATGCGACACGCGCCCATTCCGTTGCGCCCGCATCGTTTGGAGATTTTAACTACGGATATCAGCTGTGGGTGGGCAGAGAGCGCGACACTGTGCTGTTTAACGGAATGCTTGGGCAGAACATGCATATAGACAGAGAAAACGGCATTATCTGCATTACCTATGCGGGCAATTGCGATTCCTTCCAGCAATCGGAAATGTTTGAATATATCAAACGGTTTTTCCACAAAGATTTTCCCGACGAGCTGCCCTTAGCAAAAAAGGACTTCAATGAATTGAAAAGATTCGCAGATCCAAAAGAAAGCCTGTTTTCAAGGCTCAAGCGGCTTTTCCAAAGCAATGACCTGCCCTCCGAATGCGCACAGCTTGACGGACGCGTGTTCAGGGCGGAAAAGGAAGGATGCGTCGGCTTTTTCCCATTCCTTGCGCAAACGGTATTCAATAATTACGCAAGCGGACTTGAGGAAATATCGTTTGAAATATCGGACGGAGTGTTTTTTCTTAAATACAAAGAGCATGAAGCGACATTCACTGTTCCGCTAGGCTTTGACGAGCCGAAAAAATGCAACGTCAATATAGACGGAGACGTCTTCCGTGTAAAAAGCAAGGCGCGCTTTGTGCGAGATATGAGAGACAGAAGCGTGCTTGAAATAATGTGCGATCTCACAGAGCTTCCCTTCACACGCTTTATAAGTGTTACCTTTACCCACGGCGGAGCAAGGCTTACGCAAAGCGAGCTGCCGGGCAAAGGGCTTATCTCCTCCGTGCTTCGTTCTCAGGCAGAGGAAAGACCCGATAACGTTATATTCACATCCCTGCTCGGCAAAACGGACAGCGACGGATTCGAATATAAATGCGATCAGCTTTTCGAGCCGACGGTGGAATTAACGGAAATCAAAGAATAAGAAAAGGCATCTGCTATACGGCAGATGCCTTATTTCTTTCCTTTTCTTGCGGCGCGCTTTCCCCTGCGGACACTGCTCATACGGTTGCGCACGCGCTTTTTCGGCTTTTGGTCCTCAAACACGGTGTAGTCCCGCTCAAACAAAAGATCGTATATCTGGGTACAAAGAGTTTCCTCGGGAACCTTTTCTATCAGATGATCGGCAACAAACTTACGTGATTTTTGGGCATATTTCGGAAGAGAATTGATGAGAAGCAGCAAGGCAAGCTCGCGCCGCCACATCAAATTAAGCTTGTACTTTGTTTCGACCTTCGGGCTTTTTTCGGGCGCTCTCTGTTCGGAAAGAGAGAACGTACCTTCCGTTTCCGTTACCGTGATAATACCCCAATATGCGGGAATATGCTCCGCTATTTTGGTGTGAGTGCCGCCAACGACCGCGTAGCAGTAATCGCAATATCTGTCATAAAACCTTGTCTGCTTCTCAAGACGGGCATAGGTATCCGCGTCGCTTTTGATCTCAAAACCGACGGTCCTGTCGGGAAGCACGGCGTAAACGTCCGCACGGCAATCCCCGATATACAATTCTTCATACGTTCGCACCTTGCCGTGTCTTTCATCAAGAAAGTCAAAAAGCAAGGGACGGATATCAGCATCCTTAAGTTTCATACCCAAATAATAGCACAAGTCCCGTCTTTTTGCAAGACGGGATCTGTATTTTTGTATAATTTAGATTCTTCTCTAATGTCTAAACGTTGACATCAGAATAGACTTAAGATGTTTATGATATTTTGATTTTCATCGACTTTGGCACATTTGCGAAGCAAAACGCAATCAAAACGAAAAATAAACACCTGTTAAAAATCGGAAACTCAAAGTTGCCGCGATGCATCAAAAACAATAACTTTTCACATTTATCTAACATTTATGGTTCAACTCATCTCCTTGCGTAAAAACGCAAGCATCTTTTTCTCTTCCCTTGATATCTTCACCTGGGAAAGCCCCAAAAGCTCTGCCGTTTTTTGTTGAGACAGCTCCTTTGCATAGCGCAAAACAAGTATCTGTTTCCATTGCGGAGGAAGCTTATTTACGGCAAAACGCAGGCTCATTCTTTCGATAAGCTTCTCCGTTTCACTTTCCCCTTGCGAGAGGATATCTTCAAGGCATCCGTCATCTGAATCTGAGGAAAGAGGCTCTGATAGAGATATAAGAGGCGAAACGGCATCAAGTGCCTCCGCCGCCTCCCTTACGTCAATACCGCATCTTTCGGCGAGCTCGGAAAGCTTTACCTCCCTGCCCGTTTCCGCATAAGCGCGCTCGCTTTCGCGAAGCAGCTCCGCGCCCGTCTTTTTGATACTGCGCGATACCTTCATCTGCCCGTTATCGCGCAGATGCCTTTTTATCTCCCCGAGGATGAGCGGCACCGCATAGGTGGAAAACGCGCATCCCTTCTCGGCATCAAAGGAGCGCGCCGCCTTGATAAGCCCGATGCACCCGAGCTGTATGAGATCCTCCGCCTCCGTGCCTCTGCCCAAAAAGCGCTGAGCAGCACCGCGCACAAGCCCCATATTCATTTCCACAAGCTCCGCACACGCATCATCATCTCCGTTTGCGGCAAGCACGGCAAGCTCCGTATTCCGTTTGTACGGCTCCTCCGCCCTGCAGGCTGTTTTTGCGTTTTCCACGCTTATTCCTCCGCCGAAAGCTTCTTTATGAGAGTTACACTTGTTCCCTTGCCCGGCACCGAGCGCACCTTAACTGAATCGGTAAAGCTTTGCATTACCGCAAAGCCGATACCGCTTCGCTCGCCGCTTTTATCGGTAGTGTAAAGCGGCTCCATCGCCTTCTTCACATCCTCTATTCCCCTTCCCTTGTCGCGCACCTCAATAGCAATACTTCTGTCCGAATATGCGCGTATGCTTATGTAAAGTACTCCTCCTTTACCGCCGTACGCATGAACAACGGAATTCGTTACCGCCTCCGACACCGCGCATCTTATATCCGCCAGCTCCTCGACCGTTGGATCATAGCGCGCAACGAATGCATTTACTACCGCGCGCGCCGTGCTCTCGTTTTCCGATACTGCAGGCATTTTCACCTTCATTTCGTTTACTGCGGTCTTTTTCTTTTTCTCTGTTTCCTTGGTTTTTACGCTCATCTGTTCCATTTTTATGCCCTCTCCTCAAATTCAAAAAGCTTATCCGCACCCGCAAGCTCAAGTATCTTTTTTGTTCTCGGACTGCAGCCCATAAGCCTTACCTCGCACCCTATCTCCGATGCGCGCTGATACCTGCCGAGAAGCAGTCCGAGCCCCGAGCTGTCCATAAAATCGATATGCGAAAGATCGAGCACAAGTATTTCGGGGCGAGTGTTATACAGCTCGTTGTCTATCCTGTCCCTGAGCGAGCGTGCGCTGTGGTGATCTATCTCACCGCGCGGGGAGACCGTCAGCCTTGCTCCGTCGGTCGTCACGACTATACGTGAATTTGCCATTTCATTTACCGTCCTTCCGATATTATTCTGCCGTCTAATGCTAACACAGGCTGTGAGTCGTATTTTGTCACAGCGTGCGCAAAGTAAAAAAATCCTTAATTTCCTTAAAAAACCTTCTCCCATCAGAACAAAAAGCCGTCAAACGATTGATTTTTGCGCGCGTTTGTAGTATTATAATAAGTTGTAGAATATTTTCGGGAGGTAAGTATAAAAAGTGAAAAGGATAAACTCTGCCGCATCTCGTTTTTTTGTGCTTTTATTTGCTTTTCTCCTTTGCGCCGCTCCAATACTTCCCGTATCCGCCGCAAGCGGAGAAGCACAAGACATAACATCCTCCTCTTCCGTACGCACGGAGGGCTTTTACAACCCCTCGGTAGTGCTTGACGGAGATTACAGAGATTACACAAATGCTTACAACGGAGCAGTAATATACGCCGAAAACAAAAACGGCATCGGTTACATATATCTGATCTTTGAGACCCCTGCAAAGGAATTCACGGTTACGGATACCGAAAAGGGCGAAGTACGCACCTTCGGAAACTGCGGTATGATACACGAGCTTCTCGATTTGAAGGAGGCCTTCGGATATTTGCCTGCCGCAATACGTATAGACCTTGATTTCCACATTGCCGTAAGCGAGATTTTTCTCTTTTCCGCAGGCGCTCTTCCCGATTGGGTGCAGAGATGGGAAAAGCCGCTTACCGAATCGGATATGCTTCTCCTTATCTCCCACAGTGATGACGACCAGCTGTTTTTTGCAGGTCTGCTTCCCCTCTATGCGGGAGAGAGAGGTCTCAAGGTGCAGGTCGCGTACTTCACAAATCACGATGACGTTCCAAACCGCCGCCACGAGCTGCTTGACGGTCTGTGGCATACGGGGGTAAGGAATTATCCTATAATTGCAGAGTTCCCCGACCTTTACAGCGAATCGCTTGAGGGCGCGCTTGAGGCCTACAAAAATTACGCAGGCTACACCGCCGACGATTTCAACGAGTTCGTATACGATCTTATCCAACAGACGCGCCCGCTTGTAGTGGTAACACACGACTTAAACGGTGAATACGGCCACGGAACACACATACTCTGTGCTAACGCAACGGTTGATGCAATGCATAAATGCACAGCGCCGGACCGCTACGGAGATATCGACGGCAAATGGCATATAGCAAAGCTTTATTTGCATCTCTACGAAGAAAACCGCCTGACACTTGATATAGACAAGCCGCTTTCCGCCTTTAACGGAAAGACAGCTTTTAAGGTATCGCAGGAAGCATTCGGTTATCATATTTCCCAGCATTGGACTTGGTTCTACGGCTGGATCTACGGCAAAAACGGAGCAGAGATAACCCTCTCCACCGAGATAACGACACATTCCCCGCGCGAATACGGTCTTTATTCCTCGGCTGTGGGAATAGATACCGAGCATAACGATATGTTTGAAAACCTTGAAACGATAGGCGAGCGCGCAGCACGCCTTGAAGCGGAAAGCAAAGCGGCAAGCGAGAGTATATCCGCGGAGGAATCGGCAAAGGCGGCGGAATCCGAAAGGCTTGAAAGCGAGCGTATCGAAAGCGAACGGATCTCCGAAAGCATAGCTCAAAGCGTCCAAGACTCGCTCAGTGCTGAAAATACCACTGCGTACTGCACAAACACAACCCCCGAGACAACGGCAAGCGTTCCGCAAGTCACCCCCGAAAAGGAAAACAAGACCGCACTCATAGCCATAGCATGCGCCGCAGTGCTTTGCGCCTGCGCGCTGCTTGTGATACATTTCAAAAAAAATAACGGAGAATATTATGTTTGAGCAAAGCAGAATTACGGTAGTTGTACCGTCCTACAAGCCCGACGAAAAGCTCCTCAGTACAGTAAAAGGCATACTCGATGCGGGATTTACCGACGTTTGCGTAGTTG
>JAZQFL010000218.1:0-3574 GCA_045539485.1 Eubacteriales bacterium | reverse complement strand
AACATCTGGCGGAATGCGAGACGGCCGATACGGCCAAAACCGTTAATAGCAACTTTTACAGACATTTGTTTTTTCCTCCAAATATATTTAATAAAATTGCTTGTGATATAAATTTGCCAATTTATCCAAATGCTATTATAGCACAATTTTGCGTATAAACAATAGTTTTTTGAAATTTTTTTGTTAATTTGTTAAGATTTTATCAATCCGCACAAAAACGGCTGACAATTAAAGGACTTTTTGCTCAATATGATTATTTCTTTTTTCTGTATTTGAGCGCATGAACTAGGAATAACGGAAGCTTGCTCATTCTTCCGATGCGCGAGGGCTCCTTCATAAGTCTGTAGAACCATTCAAGCCCCGTTTTGCAGAAAAACTCGGGAGCGCGCTTTGACCTGCCGCTGAACACGTCAAGACTTCCGCCAAGTCCCGCAAATACACCGACATTCGGCATTTTCGATCGGTTTTGGGATATCCAGGTCTCCTGCTTCGGCGCACCGACGCATACAAGAACGAGCTTTGCGCCCTTTTCGCTTATCTCTGCAATAACGCTGTCGTTTACTTCCCCGCCCGACATATCAAAATATCCGTCGTGAGTTCCGCAAACAAACAAACCGGGATATTTATCGCTCATATTACGTGCGGCATCCGCGGCAACTCCCGGCTTACCTCCGAGAAAATATACGGGGTATCCCTCAGAGGCGCAGTAGGCTATCATAGCCTCACCAAGCTCAATTCCCGGTATTCTTTCGGGAAGCGGTGTTTTGAGTATTTTTGCAGCCTTAATTACTCCGATACCGTCTGCAACAACAAGCTCGGCATTATTAAGAACGTTGCGGAAATCCTCATTCTTTTCCGCAAGCATAACTATCTCGGGGTTTGGAGTGCAGAGGGCGACCTGCCCGGTCTTGCCTTCTATTGCATCAAAAAGCCTCTCCCTTGCTTCCTTTGCGGTAACGTAATCAAAGTACACTCCGCATACATCAGTTCTTATCCTTTCCGTCATAAAATCCTCACGAGTTTTGATTCAGCATTACTTTATCATCTTTTTATTAATTTTTCAAGTATTGATTGACTTATTTAGCCGCAAATGGTAAAATTATTAAAATATATACTGCGAGGTAATACCAATGTCAAAACTTATCGGTAATGCTATAGTAGGTCAGTCCGGCGGCCCCACTTCCGCAATTAACGCAACTCTTTCCGGAGTTATACGCGGTTGCTTTGCCGCACACACAGACGGGACTATCGGAACCGTTTACGGAATGAGAAACGGAATAGACGGACTCATCAAGCGAAAATATATAGACCTTTCATATATGTGGAATGACGAAAACAGTCTTTCCATGCTTGAAAACACGCCCGCCGCCGCACTCGGCAGCTGCAGAAAAAAGCTCCCCGACCCGAACGGCGACGATCCGGTATACACCAAGCTTTTTGAGCTTTTTAAGCAGCTTGATATCCGTTATTTCTTCTACATAGGCGGAAACGACTCGATGGACACAGCCGCTAAGCTTGATAAGTACGCTAAGCGCATTGGCTATGACATCCGCGTTATGGGCGTTCCGAAAACTATAGACAACGACCTTTGCGAAACAGACCACACCCCCGGTTTCGGCTCTGCCGCAAAGTACATCGCTACAACCGTAACAGAAGTCATTGCCGACTGCGCGGTCTATGACGTTCCCGCAGTTACCGTAATTGAGATAATGGGACGCGACACAGGCTGGCTTACCTCTGCCGCAGGTGCGGGCGCCGCTGTAGGTAATCCCGTTCCCGACCTTATCTACTTCCCCGAAAAGGTCTTTGATCTCGAAAAGCTGTATGCCGACGTTGAAAAGGCGCTTGCAAAGCATCCTAACGTAGTTATTGCGGTTTCCGAGGGCATTCGCTTTGCCGACGGAACTTTCGTTGGCGAGGATAAGAGCGGTGTTGTCGACGTATTCGGACATAAGCAGCTTTCCGGCGCCGCAAAGACCGTAGCATCCGCCATTAAAGCAAAATTCGGATGCAAGACAAGAGGCATCGAGCTTAACACCGTTCAGCGCTGTGCAAGCCACATTGCTTCCCTTACCGACCTTACCGAATCCGTATGTATCGGTAAAGAGGCTGTAAAAGCCGCTCTAGGCGGTGCAAGCGGATGCACGATCGTTTATAAGAGGACCTCGGATGAGCCCTATACAGTTAAATACGAAACGGCAAACGTCGACCTCATCGCCAACCGCATCAAATACCTGCCCGACAGCTACATAAATGCCGAAGATAACGGAATTACCGAAGAGTGCCTTAAGTACGTTATGCCCCTCATCGCAGGCGAGACACAGCCCGTGTACGAGGGCGGCATAGTTAAGCACTTCTTCTTCTGAGAGGTAAATATGAAATACTTTGACTACAGATCTCCCGACGGGGACCGCTCAAAGGACGCACGCGTTTCCGCTGTCGGCTTCGGCGGAATGAGATTTCCCACAAACGAGGATAAATCCATTGATTTCCCTGCCGCAAAGGCACTTATCGACCGCGCCTATGCCGCAGGTATAAACTACTACGATACGGCGTACCCTTATCACGGAGGAAAAAGCGAAGGCTTCTTTGCCGACGCGCTTGCAGAATATCCCCGTGAAAGCTACTATCTTGCGGACAAGCTCCCTCTTTGGCTCGTTGAAGATGTTTCCGACGTAGGAAAAATATTTAACGAACAACTTCAGCGTTGCAAGACCGATTACTTTGATTTTTACCTTTGCCACGCGTTCACTCAATCTCGATTTGATAAGATGACCGAGCTTGGCGTTATCGACGAGCTTGAAAAGCTTAAAGCCGAGGGAAAGATCAAGCGTCTCGGATTCTCGTTCCACGATACTCCAACAGCGCTTGAAAACATCCTTAAGGGCAGAAAATGGGATTTTGCACAGATTCAGTACAATTACCTTGATTACACTATGCAGGAAGCAAAGCGCCTTGAGGAGCTTCTTTGCGAATACGGCGTTCCCTTCCTTATTATGGAGCCCGTTCGCGGCGGTGCGCTTGTAAACGTTCCTGAAGCAGGCAAAAAGCTTCTCCAGAACGATGAAGGCAATTCCGTACCCTCATACGCTATGCGTTTTGCGATGTCCGCAAGCGGAGTTTTCTGCGTGCTGAGCGGCATGAAGGACTTTGATGCTTTAAACGATAATATCAGAACCTGCGAGAACTTCCGCGAGGTGTCTGCCGAAGAACGCATTACGCTACAAAAGGTTGCCGATATTATAATCTCCGCGCGTCTTCTTCCCTGCACCGAGTGCAGATACTGCGAGGGCTGTCCCGCGGGCATAATCATCCCCGAGACACTTAAGCTTTATAACACCTATATGTCGACCGAAGACAAGAAGGCACTGCGCGATTCCGTTGATAAGCTTCCCGCACGTCCCGTGGCTTGCATTTCCTGCGGAGCTTGCTCCTCTGTCTGCCCTCAGCACATCGACATACCCGAAGCAATGAAAACGCTTGCCAAGCTTACCGAAAGAAAGCAATGAAACACATTCTTCTTATAACCACCGGCGGAACTATCGCTTCCGCTCAAAGCGGAAACGGTCTCACC
>JAZQFL010000217.1:0-13816 GCA_045539485.1 Eubacteriales bacterium | reverse complement strand
GGGTTCGAGCCCCGTAATCCGCTCCAGAGTTTCACGGACACGTGGCTAACGCGTGTCCGTGAAATTATATCAAAACAAAATACGGCGCCATAGCCAAGCGGTAAGGCAGAGGTCTGCAAAACCTTTATTCCCCAGTTCGATTCTGGGTGGCGCCTCCAAAAGAAAAATGCTCACGCAACAGCGTGGGCATTTTTGTTTTGCAGTCACTCCCTTGTCTAACTTGCTCCGCTTGCCGTAGGCACCGCGGAATCCAGTTCGGGGTTCATCGACCTTCCGGGGGAAGGTCGAGCTTCTGGGTGGCGCCTCCAAAAACAAAAGCACTTCGAAGGGCGTGCAAAATTAGCGGAGTGTTATAAGCCGGTTAATAATTGCACCGCTATAAACAAATAAATAGCCCCGACAGATTTTTGATGAGGTCTGTCGGGGGTTACTATTCGACAAATTGGAATTTGTTTACCTGTTTTCTGAAATCCATTTTTTTGACCAAGCAAACAATGCTTCGGACATCAAATTGAAATCTGCCGTTCCGCCATTTTTTAGGTTCAAGAATGTGTCAACGATAACCATTTCTTCGGTTGAAACAACATCTCGCAATTCACTTTGATGTTTTACGTATTTGCCTGTTTGCATAAAAGCGATAGCTTGCACAACGAAAGAGGCGGATTTATATAGTCCTTTTAAAATATCCTCACTCTTTTCGTGAAGCATATTGTGAACGCATCCGTGGTAGATGTTGCAAACGCCGATTTTGATTGCTCTGTTAACAGCACTTTCATCAATAACTGCCATCACCTCATCAAGGCTTCCCTTGATTGGTGTAGTGTCATGGCAAAACTGAAAAAGGTCGGAAGGCTCCCAATTCAAAAGCTCATCCTTGCCCGAAACAAAGCCGCAAATCAGTTCTCTATTTGGAAGGGTATCTAACATTGCATTGTATTTTTGAATGTCTGTGACGGACAGTTGATCGAGTATTACGACAATGTCAATATCGCTTGTATCACGAGCTTCACCTCGACCATAGCTACCTTGCACCCCCACAAACCATTCACGGTTTGCAAAAATTTCATTTAATATCTGCAAGAAGTTTTGCATCCAAACAGTAATATCTATCATCTTAATCACCTCGTCAAATTCTTATTTATCGTTCTATTTTATCGCAAGTTTCGCCTTTGTATTACAAAGGCTTCGGGCAAAGCCCATACCCCTTGTAGGGCGGGGGTTACTCCAGCCGTTCCTTCAATCTAAACCGTTCGTTGCGGCGGGAGCAAGCCCCCGCCCTACGCTGGTACCATTATAACACAAATCGGCAGAGAAAACAAGTTCTCTGCCGAAATCTTTGTGCCGCCTATTTCTCCGCTAAGAATGCAGAGAGAAAGAAGTGCTTTTGTTTTTGTGTTTGTGTCCGTAGGACACAACATCATTTGAGCTTTAGCTCAACTTCATTCCGCCGCAAGGCGGACACAAAACGATGTTGCACTGCGTGCAAATGATGTGGGCTTGCGCCCAATGATGTTACGCCTTGGCGTAAATGATGTTGCGCTTCGCGCAAACGGATGGACCACCGCGGCATTTTTGAGCAAGGGACTGAAATGAACCTTACATTGCCTTTTAAAGGAGTATATTGAAAAACACCCCCCAAGTGTGATAAAATACTCCGGAGAGGTGTGGTATTATGGCTATTTGGTATGAAGTTGAACATTCTAAAAAAGGTATACATAATTTTATGGAGTGCAATTGGCATTTTCATGATTTCAAAATCGAACGTGTTAATTATCTACCCGACGATAGTCACACGGCGGAACTTTTCTTAAAGTATGATGAGTTAGAGGGTAGTGTTATCCTCCGGTTCGTTAACGTACGCTCAATGAACATAAACATCAAAGTTGATATGGGATATATAGGCGATATTATGGGCAGTGTGTTGCTTTTGCTTGATAACGGGCAATTTCTATGGATCGACGATGACTCATGGGGTGATCAAAGCATTGACCACATCGAAGAACTTAAAAAGGAATCCTCTTGGATACAAGCCGAGCGTTTAATTTGGGCAACAACTGACTGTAACGGCAATCCTGCAGACCTCCCCGCAGATAAAATTGATCAGACATTGTGCATTTATGGCAAAATTGAGCATCACCACTTTGATTTGACGCCTTATGACGAGTCTTAATATATTTAGTTGCGATAACAGAGATGTTATTGACAAGTGCATCGAGGTTAAGAAGCTGTTATTACCTCAAGAAACGCAGCAAAAAGCAAATTGAACAAATACCAAAAAACAGCAACGGTAGTGGCTAACAAATGAACTATTACAGAATCTCAAAATATGACCCTCGATATCGAGTAAACGGAATTTACCAAAAAGATGAATGGACATCTATATGCGATATAGGGAATATCTATAATGGTTTAAAATTCTCGAAGAATGAATATTATCAAACAGAGCAAAATTATGTAGACTTTGTTTTTTGATATCATTCGAGCTCAGGGGGAACATGGTTTAAAAATTACTTATCTCGAGAGTAATGAGCGTTTGCCTTTTGAGAAAGGGCAGGTGTTGAATGCGGAAAAAATTGATTGTTTTATTCGAGCTTGTCTTAGAGAAGAATGTTGGGGGCAAATCTTGTCCAAAACATTTGCTTTTGAAAACGGATATGACTATTACATTCATATTGGGTGTGATCTTGATTATGATACCATAGTTAGAATCTCACGGGAACATAAATTGTTTGTTGAAAAATGGGAAGATATTGTTGATGCTAATAATTGTGATGATTAAAACAAGTGTTTCTGAATCTGTAGCATCTTGTTGTCAACACACCCAAAAAGCAAAATGCTCACGCAACAGCGTGGGCATTTTTGTTTTATAGCTCCTTACCTGATACACAGAAATAATCACCTGTTGCTTTACACCGATTGAAAAATGAGAGTTTACATGCTACAATAACCCTATCAAAGGCGGTGATACAGTGAAAAACAAATTATGGAATAAAGATTTTATTCTTTTACTGCAGGGCAAGGCGGTAAGCACGCTCGGGGACGTAATATACAGCGTGGCGATAGGCTACTGGGTGTATCAGAAGACCGGCTCCAGTGCGCTTATGGGTATTATGTCATCCATTTCCTTATTTATTTCCATGCTCTTATCCCCGTTTTGCGGCAGTATAGTTGATAAATGCAACCGCAAGTGGCTGATAGTCGGAATAGATGCGTTTCAGGGTATTATAATGCTTACCGTCGGCGTGCTTGCCTACATAAATGCTCTCAGTGTGCCGATAGTATTGATTGCCGCGTTGCTTGCGGCGTTCTGCGGAGTGTTTTATTCGCCTGCGGCCAGTACCATTATGCTTGATATAATACCGCGTGACGATATGGTGCGCGGTCAATCCGCAAGCTCCGGTGTTTCTTCACTTATCGACCTTGTCGGCTCGGCATTCGGAGGCGCAATGGTTGCGTTTTTGGGTGTGCCGCTTGTTGTGCTTATAAACGGTATAAGCAATTTGTATTCCGCAATCTCCGAAAGCCTTGTAAGAGTTCCCATAACTGTTCAGCAGGGAGCAAAGCTATCTGTCGGCGGTGTTATGCGGGATATGGCGGTCGCCGCAAGGATGATATGTGGGGATAAATGCCTTAGGCTGTTCATTCCCTGCGCACTTGTTTTGAATTTGCTCGGTGCGGGTCCCTTTGCTTTGTTGCTTCCGTTTTGCTTGGAAAAGGGCTTTTCGGTCGATATGTACGGCTATCTGATAGCAATTTATTCGGGCGCTTACGTGGTAGGCGCGCTGTTGCTCGGTGCAATTAAGCTGAAGCCGCGTGTGCGCTTTTGGGTCATGAGCCTCGGCTTTACGCTGTACGTGCCCTGCTTTGTTGCGGCGTGCTTGTCATCTCGGTTCGCTTGGGTATGTATATTCGGATTTTTTGCGGGACTTTGCAACTGCGCGGGAAACACGGTGTTCAACGCGGCGCTTATGCTTGCACTGCCGGAGAACAACCGAAGCGCTATTCTCGGTTTTATGAGCTCCGCTTCGGTTGGCGGTTCCGCGCTGTCCGCCGTTATCTACGGAGTTTTGGGCGAGGTATTCCCGCTTTACGCGGTCTTTGCGGCGGGAAGTGCGCTTTCCCTCGTTCCCATGCTCTATCTTTGCTTCCACCGCAAAACAAAACGGTTCGTGTTGGAGAATTGCGAGTAAGTGCCTTTGATCCGGAGAGGCACCTTGTCAAATCTATGTAAAAATTGACACATTGGCGGTTTTGTGTTATAATGATCACAAATCTGATCAAAGTGGGAGGTAAAGCTTTATGCGCGAGGGAACAAGCGGCTTCTGGGTCGAAGCGAAGGATGGCGGAATAGCCATCGGATACGCAGATTACGGAGTAAGTGAATTCGGAGGCGGAGATTTCGAAAAAACGTATTATTTAGACAAGGAAAATACGAAAAAGCTCATAGCTACATTAGAAAAAGAATACAAAGGCTCGCTTGAGGAAATGATCGAGGCGGCATTTGGAAAGAATTTCAACGATCCTGCTTTTTGGGATCTTTGCAAAAAGAACGGAATTGAATATTCCACCTCCACTTGGAGCAGCTGAACTGTAAAGCCGCTGCTTTGAATATGAAAGGCTATGTCACACAATATGGTTGGTTTTAAGTATTTTTTGCGACACGTTTACGTGTCATTCAAACGTATCTCGCGCAAGCGAGATTCGCTTGAATGACAGCGGGCGGGACGCAGTCGAAATCCGACCATCGAGAGGATCAAACGCGATACTCGCGTTTGGAATCTTGCAAAAAATCAGTTATTAAATATGACATAGCCATATGAAATCAAGATCAACTCGGCGCCAATAGGGAGAGTGCTTATGGATATTTTAAATTCCGAATTCAAACGGAAATTCTCTGTTTCGCTGTATAAAAATCTGCAGATCAAGCTTGCAGAGATGTCGTTTTGCAAGGATTTTGTAAACGACACGCGGGGCGATCTTTACCCCGTGCTTTATAAAACAGAGGATTGCGCCGAAGCAGTGGCGCATAACCGATACAAGCTAAGCGGCGGCGAAATTAAAAGACTGTTTTGTGAATTTTTTCCGTACGCTACGTACGAATTGACCGCAAGCGTGTCGGACGGCGAGGTCGGCTTCTTTCTTGCTTTACCCGGCGCCTGTGCCTCTGTAACCGTGTGCGGGACAAGAGTTAAATATCTATGCGGAGAAAACGCCGTAGAGTTCAGCTTGCCCGGATACATTCAGAAGGACATTACGTTTATCGTCAGCTGCCGTCCCGGTGCGTTTGACGTGTACTTTAAAAACAACGGTGCCGCAGAATTTTTCTGCACATTTGCGGAAGAAAAGCTGAAGCGCTTTGACAGCGCCGCGTTCTTTACGGGCGGAAAGGTTGCATTAACTGCATCGGGCAGTGTTGAAGTAGAGAGCGTTTATTCCTATATTGATAACGGAATTTCAATTGCCGATATGCGCCCTATCCGTTACGAAAACGGGGAGATAATGCAGGAGCGGGGAAAGGTCTACATAACTGCAAGCATACGTATGCAGGCAGGGGCATATCAGGGGATCTTCTCTTGGGTCCCCGGTACCTGCGAGCTTGAGCTTACCGGTGCGCTGTTTTATGACGCGGGCGACGGAAGATGGTGCGGCGATGTTGCGGCATCCCTGCTGTATCACCGCGCGGAGAAAAAATGGTATCTTTGGGTATGCTCGTTTTCTCACGGCCACATTTTGGGGCATTCAGCCTTTGAGGGCGACCCGCGCTTCGGTGTTAACGTTATTGAAATCAAGCTAATGGAAAAGGCGCATGACGGCGCGGACATATCGGAATTTTGCGCCTTTGCGGGTGATGAGGATCCCGATTTCTTCTATGATGAAGCAGGGCAAAGATGGCTGATGGCGATATGCCGAATAGATCCCGAAACGAAGGGCTACCGCTACGTGTTTTTTGAATCCGCTGAACCGTTTGCGGGTTATAAATTCTTGGGAGCAGGGAATAAGGGCGCTGAAACGGGCGGTTCGTTTGTTAGGGTAAACGGAGAGCTGTTCTTTATCTGCGGAAATGATTTCCGAGCGGTTTCGGATTACCGTATATATCATAAAAACGGTATGGCGAATGCAAGGTTTGATTATCCCGACGGCGGATTCCGCGGTTGGGGAACGCTGATGCCGATAAAAGCAGGCAGCCGCACGCGTTATTATTGGTTGACCTTTGACCGCCATAAGGGAAGCGATTATAACTGGAGCTACGGAAATCTTTATTGCTTTGAGTGTCTCGGGAACGCAGATAGGAGTAGCTATGAAAGAATTTAAAATACTTCATTCGGGCGAGCTTTATTTATGCTGTGACGAAGAGGTGGTAAGAGAGCAGGAAAAATGCCTCGAGTTGCAGTATGAGTATAACCTTACGCGCCCCGCGGAGAAGAGCAGAAGAAAAGAGCTTTTAAAGCAGATGTTTGCCGAGATAGGCGAGGATTGCTATATAGAGCCTCCGCTTCACGCAAATTGGGGCGGAAGACATGTGCACTTCGGCAAAGGAGTGTATGCTAACTTCAATCTGACATTGGTTGACGATACGCATATTTACGTTGGGGACTATACGATGTTCGGGCCTAACGTTGTTGTTGCAACTGCGGGTCACCCCATTTTGCCCCGCCTGCGCGAAAAGGCTTGTCAGTATAATGCATCCATAACTATCGGCAGAAATTGCTGGATAGGCGCGGGTGCCATTCTTACACCGGGTGTTACTATTGGCGAAAATACGGTGATCGGTGCGGGAAGCGTGGTTACTAAGGATATCCCCGCGAACGTCGTTGCAGTGGGTAACCCCTGCAAGGTCTTGCGCGAGATAAACGAGCACGACGAGGAGTACTACTTCAAAAACAGAAGGATCCCCGACAAATTCAAGAAATAGATCTGTGGAATAATTACCCCTGCAGGAACGATCGTCGGTATTATATACCGCATCGTTTTTGCGGGGGTATTTACTTTTTCGGGAAAGAATGATATTATGTAATTATAACGAATTCCAATGAGAGGCAGAAATATGAAGATTAGGCTGAACATAGCTCTTACGGAACAGGAGTATTATAACTACAACGCGTTCGTGAATTTGAAGACCGATACCGGCAAAAAGCAGGTAAAGGATATGAGAAAGATATTTTTTCTTATCCCGGTTGTGTTTACGCTTTTTGCCCTTGTTATTGACGGAGTTTCGGAATACGGAGTTACTGCAGATACTCTTATACCCTTGATTCCGGTCTGGATGTTTGGTATAGCATTTATGCTGTTGGCTAAAAAGTTTCTTTTGGCAATACTTGAGGCTCAAATAAAAAAATATAAAAAATTGGGCAAAAAGCTGTATTCCGAAAAGTCGGTTTTGATATTTTCGGATGAATGTATTACAGAGATAACGCCTGAAAGCCGAGGAGAGTTCAATTACTCTATGCTTGAGCGTGTCAGCGTTGTGGGGAACGAGGCGATCTATCTCCACGGCGCAAGTGCGTTTATCGCTCCCGCAAGATGCTTTGAATCAAAGGAGCAGTATGCGGAGCTGATTGAGTTTCTTAAAACAAAATGCGATAACGTACAGATTTATTGACGGCTCAAAAACGAAATGCAATACAAATTTACGGTAACTCTGTGAGGGGTTTTATGGATTTGAAATTGATAAGGGCATTGACTGTTAGTGCCCACAGCACGGACGAGCTCGTTTGTGCAATCGATGCGTTGATTTCGCGCATACGGTCGAAAAAAACAGAAGATGCGTTTTGCGGATTGCTGTGTGCCAAGCTTGATGATATTAAAAAACGTCTTTTGGAGTTGAAGTCAGATAATAACGCCGCGCAGACTCGAATAACGCTGTTGCAGAATAACGCGATCGTTGGCTCGGAGTTTACTTCCTCCGCCGCAGGCGATAACGCGCAGGGGTACGTTTCCGTTTGTAACGACATGGTCAATATGCTGAATTCGGACAGTCAAAAGGTGAAAAAAGAGCTTGATTGGATATTGTCCATGCCGGAGCTTGAAGGATATGCGGACGAGATGCGCTCCAAGCTTTCCGAGCTTTCTCAGGCTGATCTGAGATTGAAGATCGTTTGTGTGGATACGGTGGGAAAATTGCGTGAAACGGCGCTCGAGGAGAATACTGAGAAGGCACCCGTGCCTTCTGCTTCCGCAACGGTGCTTCAAAGCCCCGCTGACTTTGCAAGCAAAAAGGTTGCAAGCTGTCCGCCTCCGCCGATGCCGTCAATGAGCGCTCCCCAAAGTATCCGGCCTCAAATGAGGGGTGAAGCACCTAAAGCCGATAGCCCGAAGAAGAGAAAAACGTTGTTTTCGCTCTTCGGCAAAAAGAAAGCAAAAAATACTGTTCAGCCTCCGAGGGTAGACAGTGTTCAGTTTTCCGCAGTTTGCCCCGAGAGGGCTGTGGCGGGTAAATATCTGCCCTTGAACGTCATTATGTTTGAGGACGGATACCGCAAAATTGTGGACGAGGTCAAGGCTCAGCTCGGTGGTAATGCCAAGGAGGTAAAAAGCGGCTACGTTGACGTTGTGCGCGATTCTGTTGTAAAGATCATATTGACCTCGGATGACGCCATTGTTGAGGACGGTGAGGAGGCGCGTATCTGGAACGGCAAATATATCGACTTTCAGTTTGCGCTAAAGGTGCCCGATGATTTTCGGCGCGATCAGATTCTGTTATCGGCATCGGTCTACATAAACGGGATATTATCCGTAAGGCTTAAATTGATTTTGGATTGCAATGACACAGGTAAGGCGGTCACCGTCGACCGAAGGGATTATTGCTCTGCATTCGTTTCGTACGCAAATGATGACAGAAGGCAGGTTGCGGCTATAATTCAGGGAATGCGTAAAGCGCGCCCCGATCTTGATATATTCTTCGATGTGGAAAGCCTCAGAAGCGGAGATACCTGGCTTGAGGTTTTGAAAAGCGAGATAGAAAAACGGGATCTGTTATTTCTGTGCTGGTCGCTCAGTGCAAGTAAGTCGGAGTGGGTGGATAAGGAATGGCGTTATGCTCTTGAAAGAAAGGGCGAGGACAGTATAGAGCCGATACCGATAGATACACCGGATGTATGTCCCCCTCCGCCGGAGCTAAGCAAAAAGCATTTCAATGATAAAATGCTTTTTATAATAAAAACCGCTCCGCAGTTGCTTGAAAATAAATAATCTTATTTACGAATGTGAGGGAAAACAATGAAAAAAGATATGCGTATATATAACGTTCTGTTTCCTTTTTGGATGCTGATGCTCTTTCCCGTAACCTGGCTTGTTGTAATTCCCGGTAATTTTGTAATAGACAGCCTTGTTTTAATTGCGGCTATGTTTATATTCAAGCTTGCCGATAAAAAGGCATTCTTTAAGAAGCATATCCTCAAGGTCTATCTTTTCGGTATGCTTTCCGATATTGCGGGCGCGGGGCTTATGCTTATTATGATGCTGGGCTTTGAGCTTGGGCATATGGGCGACGAGCTGTATATGACGGTTCCCGCGCTTCTGCTTTCCGCCGCTCTTATCTTTGTGTTTAATTACAAGGTCAGCTTCAAGGATTGCGAAAGGCCGTTTCGCCTGAAAATGGCGCTGATATTTACTGTTGTAACTGCGCCGTATACCTTCCTTATTCCGTCGAGCTGGCTGTACGGATAAGTCGATGATGTTTGATTTTACAGATGCAACGGAGAAATGCTATGTACGGTGACGAAAAAAAGATCCTCACTTTAGACAGCACGAAACCCAAAGATTCAAAAGGTAGTTTTTCATTATATCTTTCTACTGCGCTTCCTGCTGTTTTTGCGTTTATTCCAACTGTTATACCCATTATATTTATTCCTTTTGCAATCAAAAAAGGCGGAGCAGAGGCCGGAATCTCATTAGGGTTGTTGGCCGCGCTTTTCGGCGGAGTGTTCATCTACGCCCTTGTTAACACCATAGATATGATTAAAATGATGAGGGAAGCACGTAACTGGGAATACGATATAATCGAATCTAAGGTAAGTATGGTGAGTGAGCGGCTTGAGGACAAGGTGTACGGTCACCACGGATACCATACATTGGTTACCCGTTATTATATGACCTTTAAGGATTACGGTGAGGCAGAGTGTAGCTTTGGCGTGAGAGAGGGCGACAAATATTATCTGTTGATAGAAAAAAACAGTAACAGATTGATAGAGGCTTATTCTGCGGCGGAGTACGTATATAAGCCCTCCAAAAAGAATACAAATTGAAGAGGTGATATCCGTGCGCGAGGATGATAGGGAGATACTGACAGCAGAGAAGATAAGAAAAGACGGAATGGAGCTTGCAAGGTTTTCTCTCGGTACAAGTGTTTTGGGCACAGTTTTGTGCCTTGGTATCACAGCGTTCTTTATCGCAATTACTCCGATGGCTTTTAAGCTCGGATCGGTACTCCTTGGCGTTATTTGGAGCGCTGTGGTTGCTTTTGTAGCTGTCTTAACCGTAATGGGCGGCTTGGACACGTTCGATAAGTTCAAAGAATGGCTTATGTACCGCAATTACGCGTTTGACGTAGTTGAAGCTACAGTCAGTATGAAGACCGAGCGTGTTGAGAGGGAGTACTATACTCTTTGGCGATTAAAATACAGATACAGATACCGAGATGCAGTAAATCACCACTATATGTTCTTCAAGGACTACGGCGAAATACGGTGTGGAGAGCGTGTCAAAGAGGGAGATACGTTCTATCTTGCGATAAGAAAAAAGGATAAAAAGATAATAAACGCGTATTCTGCAATCAGATACAGATTCAGGGGATAATTATGCTGGAAAAAATGGCAGAATTCTTTGAGGCGCGGCTTGGCGGGTATGACGAGCATATGCTCACGAATATCGAGGGCGCAAGGGAGTTTTATCCTTTTACCGCATCGCTTTTGCCTCGCGCGGCGGATGCGGAGGTGCTTGACCTCGGCTGCGGTACGGGCTTGGAGCTTGAATATTATTTCCGCATCAACCCCGCGGCGAGTGTAACGGGCATAGACCTTAGTGAAGGGATGCTTGATGCGCTGAAGGCGAAATTTGAGGGCAATGCGCTCAAATTGATATGCGGCTCGTATTTTGATGTTTCGCTCGGAGAGGGTATCTGCGATGCCGCCGTATCCGTTGAAAGCCTGCATCATTTTACCAAAGAAGAAAAAACAGCCTTGTACGCAAGGCTCTGTGCGGCATTAAAGGACAAAGGCTATTTTATACTTACCGATTATTTTGCCCCAAACGCTGAGGAAGAAGCGAAAATGCGCGCCGAGCTATTAAGGCTTAAGGCGGAGCAGGGAATAGCGGACGGAGATTTTTATCATTACGATACGCCCCTGACGGTAGAAAACGAAACGGAAGCCCTGCTTGCGGGCGGATTTTCCCGTGTGGAGATCTTAAAAAACTGGGGAGCAACATATACAATTAAAGCAGTAAAGTGAGAGCTTATATGAACAAAAAAGAATTTATGCGCACGGTTAAATTCGTGCTGTTTTCGGCAAGCGCGGGAGTGATACAGGTGGTAAGCTTTGCGCTTTTAAACGAAGTCCTTCACCTTTGGTATTGGGTATCCTATCTTCTGGCGCTCAGCTTGTCGGTGCTTTGGAACTTCACCCTCAACCGCAAGTTCACCTTCTGCTCGGCAAATAACGTGCCCGTTGCAATGCTAAAGGTGGCGGCATTCTATTTGGTGTTTACTCCTCTTTCAACTTGGTGGACAGCTGTGCTGACGGGCGAGGGCTTTATGTGGAACGAGTATCTTGTTCTGGCGCTTACGATGATCGTAAACTTTGTTACCGAATATCTTTTTGACCGCTTTGTGGTGTTCGGCGGCAGTATAGACAGCGCAAAAAAGCAGGGAAACGAATGAAGCGTGTAATCATTATCGGTTGCCCCGGAGGCGGCAAGAGCACGTTTGCGCGTGTGCTGGCGGAGAAGACGGGACTGCCGCTGTATCATCTTGATATGATGTATTGGAACGCGGACAAAACAACGGTTCCGAAGGATGAATTCCGCCGTCGGCTCGGAGAAGTGCTTGAAAAGGACAGCTGGATAATAGACGGCAACTATGCTTCCACAATGGAGATGCGCATGGAAAAGTGCGACACTGTATTTTTCCTTGATATGCCGCTTGAAGTTTGCCTTGCAGGGGTAGAGGCGCGCCGAGGAAAGCCGCGCCCCGATATGCCGTGGGTAGAGGAAGAGGCGGATGAGGAGTTTATCGGTTTTATAAAGTCCTTTATCGCCGAAAGCCGTCCTAAGATCGTGGCGTTGCTTGAAAAAACGAACGGAAAAACAGTCGTTCAATTCAAAAACCGGGACGATATTACAGAATATCTCAAAATAATTCAAAAAAATTGAATTTTTTTCGTTTACCTCTTGCATTTTGCAAATGTATGTAGTATTATATATGAGTTCAATTAAATATTCTGTATGACGCATTCGGGAAAGTGCATAAGCCGCCGAAGGAGTAACGCTCTCAGGTGCCCGTAAGGGTGGGGACCGAATGCCGACAGAGCTTTGGAGACGCCCATTAATTTGGGGGCCGAAGGTGCAAGCGGAAACGCCAAACTCTCAGGCAAAAGGACAAAGTTGACCTTTTAGGGTAATTTTTGTTTTTTTGACGGTTCGCGTTTTTGCGAGCCGTCATTTTTATTTTCAGGAGGGAAAAATGCAAGCATTTTTCGACAAGGTTGCCGAAATAAACGGCAGCGTGAACGGAGTGGTATGGGGCATATTTGGTCTTGCGCTTCTTATAGGCACAGGCGTTATCGTAACACTCGCTACAAAGGTATTTCAGGTATCGCATCTCGGACTTTGGTGGAAGAACACCATCGGCAGCCTGTTTACCAAGGACGTTATGAAGCACCGTAAGGAAAAGGGAGTTATTTCACCTTTCCAAGCGCTTTGTACCTCTCTTGCCGCAACTGTCGGTACCGGTAACATCGCAGGTGTTGCCGCTGCTATCGCAATCGGCGGTGCAGGTGCTGTTTTCTGGATGTGGGTTGCCGCATTCTTCGGAATGATGACAAACTATGCAGAAAACGTTCTCGGTATTTATTTCAGACGCAAAAACAGCGAGGGCGAATGGTCCGGCGGTGCTATGTACTATCTGCAGGACGGCGTGGGCAACTATTCTTATAAGGACGCTCACGGTGAGGCTTCTCTCAAAAAGCCCGGTAAGATCCTCGCAGTACTCTTCTGCATCTTCACCATGCTCGCGTCCTTCGGTATCGGAAGCATGGGTCAGGTAAACAAGATCGTTGCAAATGTTGCATCAGCTTTCGACGTTGAGGCGCTTTCCTCTATCACCGTATTCGGTGACGTTTCTCTTTACAATATCATTCTGGGTGTTGTTATTATGATACTCACCGCTGTTATCACTCTCGGCGGTGTTAAGAGAATTGCAAACGTAGCGGAAAAGCTCGTTCCCTTTATGGTCGTTATGTACGTTGCGGGAAGCCTTGTTATCATCGGTGTCAACATCAATGCTATCCTTCCCGCGTTCAAGGCGATCTTCGTAAATGCCTTTGCCCCCGAGGCATTTGTCGGCGGCGGTATCGGCGGCGTTATCATAGCTATGACAAACGGCTTCAAGCGCGGAGTATTCTCCAACGAGGCAGGTCTCGGTACCTCCGTTATGGTGCACTCCAACTCCAGCGTTAAGGAACCCGTTAAGCAGGGTATGTGGGGTATCTTCGAGGTATTTGCAGATACTATGATCGTTTGTACCATGACAGCTCTTGTTGTCCTTACCTCCGGTGGACTTAACGGCGGTGTGTTCAACGCAAAGACCGGTGAGATCGCAGCA
>JAZQFL010000216.1:0-19730 GCA_045539485.1 Eubacteriales bacterium | reverse complement strand
AATGGGTATTTATATCTTCAGAAAAGACAAGCTCTTCTCTTATCTTAACGCACACGCCGAGGATCCCGCAAGCGAGAACGACTTCGGAAAGAACATCATCCCCGCTATGCTTAATGCAGGCGAAAGAATGTTTGCTTATCCCTTCGTCGGCTATTGGAAGGATGTCGGAACCGTATCCAGCCTTTGGGAAGCAAATATGGATCTGCTCGAAACCTCCGAAACTCCTTTCCGCATAAATGACAGACACAGAAGAGTTTTCTCCCGTTCCTCCATCCGTGCACCCCATTATATGGCTGAGAATGCGGTTGTTGACAACTCCATTATTACCGAGGGTTGCCAGATCTACGGAACCGTAAAGAACAGCGTTCTCTCCCCCGGTGTTACGGTTGAGGAGGGGGCAGAGGTCATTGATGCCGTTATCCACGCAGGCTGTACCGTTAAAGCGGGCGCAAAGGTTTACTATTCCATCGTTGCCGCTGATGTTACGGTAGGTGAGAATGCCGTTATCGGCGAAAAGAGAGAGACCTCTCCCGGCATAACCCTTGTCGGTGCGCATCAGGAGATCCCCGCAAACGAAGTTATCCCCGGCAATGTAATCAGATCAGCGAAGGGAGTTTAATACAATGAACGCAGTAGGTATCATTTTTTCCAATATTCACGACCAGAGCATTCCCGAGATCACAAGAAGAAGAACGATGGCATCAGTCCCCTTCGGCTGCCGCTACCGTCTTATAGACTTCCCCCTTTCCAATTTTGTAAATTCCAACATCAGCAATATCGGTGTTATTACCCACTACAACTATCAGTCCCTTATGGACCATATCGGAACAGGTAAGGACTGGGACCTTGCAACAAGAAGCGGCGGAATCAAGATCCTTCCTCCCTATATCACCGCTTATGATAACACCGCAAGCGCAGGACTTTACTCCACCCGTCTTGAAGCTCTTGCAGGAATACTTCACTTCATTTCAAGAGCAAAGGAAGAGTATGCCGTTCTCTCCGACTGCGATACCATTTGCAATATCGATTTGAACGAAGTACTTGACTACCACAAGAAGAATGAGGCTGATATCACCGTTGTTGCAAAGCCCGAGCTTCTTACCCGCGCAATGGTAGGTAAGCAGATAGTATTTGAAACCGACGGAAACAACAAGATCACCGACATAGCGGAGCAGACCTCCAATATGAGCGGCACAAAGTTCGTTTGTATGAACATTCTCGTTATGAGCCGTCTCTACCTCCAGAACCTTGTTCTTGACGCTATTGCTCACGGATACAAGGATTTCTACCGCGACTCCATGATGAGCAACGTAAACACCGCGAACTTCTATATCTTCGAGCACAAGGGCTATCACGCATCTATCACTTCCCCCTCCGAATTTTTCAAGTGCAATATGCAGCTTCTTGAGAAGGATGTACGTGATGACCTCTTCAACAACGATAACCGCCCGATCCTCACAAAGGTACGCAACTCTCCCCCCACCAAGTACGCTGAGGGTGCCAAGGTCAAGAATTCCCTCCTT
This sequence comes from Eubacteriales bacterium, assembly GCA_045539485.1. Taxonomy (GTDB): domain Bacteria; phylum Bacillota; class Clostridia; order Oscillospirales; family CAG-272; genus RUG12395. The sequence continues at coordinate 18,207 of JAZQFL010000216.1, read as the reverse complement.
GCCGACGGCTGTGTGATCGAAGGCACTGTTGAAAACTCCATCATCTTCCGCGGCGTCCATGTCGGAAAAGGCACAGTTGTTCGCAACTCCATCCTTATGCAGGACACCTTTGTCGGAAAGAATGTTGAGCTTAATTGCGTAATAACCGATAAAAACGTTATGATAGGCGACGGCTGTGATCTTTCCGGCCACGAGACCAGACCCTTCTATATTGAAAAAGGAGCAAAAATTTAATGAAGCAAATACTTTTCGTAGGTTCCGAAGCCGCCCCCTTTGCCGCCACCGGCGGCCTTGGGGACGTTCTCGGTTCTCTGCCCAATGAAATAGCCGCCCTCGGCGGAGACGATGTTGACGTACGTGTTGTTCTTCCCCTTTACGGAATGGTAAAGGATGAATACCGCGCTATGATGCGTACCGAAGCTGAATTTACCGTTTCTCTTGCTTGGCGCAGAATTTACTGCGGCATCAAGAGCCTCTACAAGGACGGTGTTACCTGGTATTTTATCGACAACGAAGACTATTTCAAGAGAAACGGTCTTTACGGTCACTTTGACGACGGCGAGCGTTATGCCTTCTTCTGCACCGCTGTGCTTGAGATGATGCGTGTACTTAACTTCTACCCCGACTATATGCACGCAAACGATTGGCAGTCCGCGCTTACCGTTATCTATGCAAAGAGAAAATATGCATTTGTTCCCGAATATGCGGGCATAAAAACCGTATTCACCATTCATAATATAGAGTACCAGGGTATTTACGGCTTCGAGATTCTCGGAGATATCTTCAATCTCCATGAGGCTGACCGCAGCTTCGTTGAAAACGACGGATGCATCAACCTTATGAAGGGTGCTATTCAGCTCTGCGATATTCTTACGACCGTGAGCCCGAGATACGCTTCCGAGATCCAAAGCGCTGAATATGCGCACGGACTTGAGAGCATAATCTCCATGAACAGTTATAAATTACGCGGAATTCTCAACGGAATTGATTATATTTCTTATAATCCGAAGACAGATTCTGCACTTTGGCAAAATTTTACCTTCAGGTCTATTGACAAAAAGGTACAAAATAAGGTAGAATTTCAAGGTCTGATGAATTTACCCGTTGACCCCGAAAAGCCGCTTTATGCTATGATCACCAGACATGCAACACATAAGGGAATTGACCTTGTGTGTGGTATGATCGACCGTCTTCTCGAAGAGGATGTTCAGTTCATCCTTCTCGGAACAGGCGACGGCACCTATGAAGAATTCTTCCGCAATCTTGAAGCGCGTTACCCCGCTAAAGTGCGCTCTCTCATTATGTTTGACAGGGATATTTCCCGCAAGCTTTATGCCGCGGCTGATTTCTTTATTATGCCCTCGAAGAGCGAGCCCTGCGGTCTTTCGCAGATGATCGCCTCCCGTTACGGCGCTGTGCCGATAACAAGAGAAACCGGAGGACTTGCGGATTCCATCCACGGATATTACGAGGATAAGGGCAAGCTGCACGGAAACGGCTTTACATTCGCGAACTACTCTTCATACGAGCTTTGCGAGCGTTCGCTTGCAGCAAAAGCTCTTTATGAAGATAAAGAAAAATTCAAAAAATTCGTATCCAGAGTAATGCGCGTTGATTTTTCCTGGGGCAGATCGGCTGAGGAATATCTCCGCATGTACGAAGTCAGATAACATTACCGAAAGGACGCTCTATTGAGCCGCAGAACAAATGGCACACGATATCAAAGCAAACGACATTAAGAAGAACATTGCCTCCAAGCTTTCCCGTTATTTCGGAACCTCTCCCGCTGAAGCGAACAGAGAACAGCTTTACAAGGCAACCGCGCTTACCATTAAGGATATCCTTACCGAGAAGCGCAGAGATTTCAAGGCTGAAGTAAACACCAAGCAGAAGAAGCGCGTATATTATATGTGCATGGAATTTCTGATGGGACGTTCGCTGAAGACCAACATCCACAACCTCGGTCTTGCCGATGAATACAAGAAAGCACTTGCATCCTTTGGCGCCGATCTTGACGAGCTTTATGAGGAGGAACCCGATGCAGGCCTCGGTAACGGCGGACTTGGAAGACTTGCCGCTTGCTTTATGGACTCTCTCGCATCCCTTGATTACCCCTCCACCGGATTTTCTATTTGCTATGAGTACGGTCTTTTCAAACAGAAGATAATTGACGGTATGCAGGTCGAGCTTCCCGACGTTTGGCTTCCCGGCGGCGAGGTATGGCTCGTTCCCCGTTCCGATACCACATTCCACATCCGTTTCGGCGGTCACGTTAAGGAAAAATGGGACAACGGCAAGCTTGAGATAATCCATCAGGATTATGAAGAGGTTGAGGCTGTTCCCTACGATATGATGGTATCCGGCGCAAGCGACAAGGGTGTTGCACGTCTCCGCCTTTGGAGAGCAAGAGATATCCGTAACTTCAATATGGGTCTCTTCACTCAGGGTCAGTACACCAAGGCGCTTGAGGAAAGCACCAACGCCGAGATCATTTCCAAGGTGCTCTATCCCTCCGATAACCACACCGAGGGCAAGCTTCTCCGTCTCTCTCAGCAGTATTTCCTCGTTTCCGCATCTCTTCAGAGCATCCTCCGCGACCACATGTCCGTATACGGCAGACTCGACAATCTTGCCGAGAAGGTCGCAATTCACATCAACGATACCCACCCCGCACTCTGCATTCCCGAGCTTATGCGTATCCTTATGGATGAGCACGGCTGGGATTGGGATAAATCCTGGAACACCGTTATCAACGTGTGCTCCTACACGAACCACACCGTTATGCCCGAGGCGCTTGAGACCTGGAACGAGGATCTGTTCCGCCTGAAGCTGCCCCGCATCCACATGATCGTTAACGAGATAAACGAGCGCTTCTGCAAGGCAGCTTGGGAGACCTTCCCCTCCGATTGGCAGAAGATTTCCTCCATGTCAGTTATTGCTAACAATCAGGTCCGCATGGCAAACCTCAGCGTAATCGGTTCTCACTCCGTTAACGGCGTTTCCGCGCTTCACTCCGATATTCTTACCAAGTCCGTATTCCGCGACTTCTACAAGATGTATCCCGAGCGCTTTACAAACGTTACTAACGGTATTGCACACCGCCGTTGGCTCTGCTACTCTAACCCCGGTCTTTCCCAGCTTATTACCGACTGCATCGGCGACGGCTTCAAGACCGCACCCGCAGAGCTTGATAAGCTCCGTGCTTTTGAGGATGATAAGGCTGTTCTTGACCGCCTTGCGGACATCAAGATGGCAAACAAGGTCGCATTTGCAAACCATATGGCAAAGAAGGGTGTTACCATCGACCCCAATTCCCTCTTTGACGTACAGATCAAGAGACTGCACGAGTATAAGCGCCAGCTTCTTAACGCGCTCAACATCATCCGCATCTATCTTGATATCAAGAACGATCCCTCTATCGACATCCAGCCGCAGACCTTCATTTTCGGTGCTAAGGCTGCTCCCGGCTACTATATGGCTAAGGAGATAATCAAGCTTCTCTGCTTTATCTCCAAGGATATCGAGTCTCACCCCGAGATCAGAGAAAAGCTCCGCGTTGTATTCCTCGAGGATTACAACGTAAGCACCGCAGAGGCACTTGTTCCCTCTGCAGAGATAAGCGAGCAGATCTCCCTTGCGGGTAAGGAAGCAAGCGGTACCGGATGCATGAAGCTTATGATGAACGGTGCACTTACCCTCGGTACCTACGACGGAGCAAACGTTGAGATGGTTGCCGAGACCGGTGACAAGAACATGTTCATCTTCGGTCTCCGTTGCAACGAGGTCGACGAGCTCTGGAGCAAGGGCTACCACGCTCAGGATTACTACAACAACAACGAGCGCCTTGCCGAGGTTATCGACTATCTCGCACACGGCTTTGCAGGCGAGTCCTTTGCAGGCATCCGTTCCTACCTCATTTCCGCAGGCTACGGAATCTCCGACCCCTATATGTGCCTTGCAGACTTTGAAAGCTACCGCGAAGCTCACAACCGTGCTCTCCGCGCTTATGCTGACAAGGAAAAGTGGAACAAGATGTCCCTTATCAACATTGCCGCATCCGGCAAGTTTGCGGCAGACCGCAGCATAGAGGAATACGCTCAGCGCATCTGGCATCTTGAAAAGATCAAATAATATATTTTTGAATTAATTTTTGAAGGTTATTATGTCTACAGCCATTTTCGGCGGGCTTGCTGATTGCAACTGTCCGCCTCGGATAACTGTAACTAAATACGAAAACGGCGTCCGCAGAGATATCTGCGGCGCCTTTTCGCGCTCGTCTGAGCTTAAATTTGTTGTAACAAACGCAACTTCTCTTAGGATTACTGACGTCGTAATGCGGGTTCAGCCCGACGGACGCGATTGGTACGATATTCCTCTCATAAAAGAATCCGACGGAAGCTTTACTCTCGAAATTAAGGCGGCCGAGCTTTCCGATAACGAGCGCGGTGACCTTATATGGTACGAGTTTTTACTTATAACCGACGGCTTCACCTACTTCACACATACCGAAAATAACAATGACGTAACTGTCGCTAACTGCAATTCGGGACGCTTCTGTATGCTTCTCACCAAGGAATCACACGCTACCCCCGATTGGTTCAAGGGCGAGGTTATGTACCAGATCTTCCCCGACCGTTTTGCGCGCGGAGGAGACGTTCCCGTACGCGAGGATGCCATAATCAACCCCGATTGGGAAAACGGTATTCCCCAATTTGCTAAGGAAGTGGGCGGACATCTTGATAACAACGAATTTTTCGGCGGAACGCTGTACGGAATAGCAGACAAGCTTGATTACATTGCTTCCCTCGGTGTTGGTGTTATCTATCTGAACCCCATTTTCGAAGCATTCTCCAACCACAAGTATGACACGGCAAATTACATGCACGTCGATGATATGTTCGGCGGCGATGATGCGCTTGAGCATCTTATATCCGAAGCAAAGAAGCGCGGTATCCGCATTATCCTTGACGGCGTATTTAACCACACGGGTAATGACAGTATATATTTTAATGCTAAAAAGAAATATCCGACTGTCGGCGCTATGCAGGGTAAGGAGTCGCCTTATTACTCTTGGTATAACTTTACCCCCGACGGCAAGTACGAGGCTTGGTGGGGCATTGAAATACTTCCCCGCTTGAAGCACGAGGGTAAGGGCTGCTCCGAATATTTCCTTTCCGATGACGGTGTTATCGCACATTATCTGAAAAAAGGAACGGGCGGCTGGCGCCTTGACGTAGCCGACGAGCTTTCCGACAAATTCCTGGACGGACTCCGCAAAGCGGCAAAATCAGTAAATGATGATGCCGTTATCATAGGCGAGGTTTGGGAAAATGCAGCAATCAAGGTAGCTTACGGCGCGAGACGGCGCTATTTCCTCGGCGATCAGCTTGATTCGGTTATGAACTACCCCTTCCGCAGTGCGGTGATAGATTACCTTGAAACAGGTGATTCCACGGTTCTTGCAGACACTCTTACCGAGGTATTTGCCACATATCCCCGCGAAAACGCACATTGCCTTATGAACATTCTCGGCACTCACGATACAGAGAGAATTCTCTCTGTTCTTGGAGATAAGGAGCGCGAGGGACTTACAACGACCGAGCTATCCACACGCAGACTTTCAAAAGTCGGACGCGAGCGAGCAAAGAAGCTTCTGAAGTTAGCATCCGCTATCCAGTTCACAACGTACGGAATTCCCTCCGTTTACTACGGTGATGAGGCAGGTATGGAAGGCTACCGCGATCCTTTCTGCCGTATGCCCTACCCTTGGGGACGCGAGGACAGCGATATTGCTGAGCATTACAAGCTTCTAGGCAAGATAAGAAAAGAAAACTCCGTTTTCGCCAAGGGCGAATTCAGAGTTGTACTTTCCGATGGCGCGCTTATAATTTACGAAAGAAAAGATGGCGACAAGGTAATTTACCTCGCCGCCAACGCTTCGGATATTGAGCGCACCGTACCGATACTTGCCGACTGCAAGGATCTGCTCACGGGCGAGAGCTTCAAAGAAAAGCTCACTCTGCCCGCGTACACGGCACGCATTCTCACTGAGTTTTAAATTCCGACCGTTGCATAGATAACGGGCGGTACCTCCGGCTTTTCCTTTGAGTAGCTGATAGCATTTTTAAGTCTTTCAGCCGCCGCATCAAAAAGCTTTTCATCGGAGGAATGCAAAACAATAACCGTATCGTCCGGGGACACCTTGTCCCCGTTCTTTTTTATTATCTCAAGACCTGCAAGATAGTCTACACCGCCGTCAAGCGCAGTTCTGCCCGCGCCCAGCATTCCTTCTGCAAGGCCTATCTCCTCGGTATTCATAAAGGATATATATCCCTCTTCACTAGCCTTAAGCTCGTGTCTATAAGGGGCATATCTACGTTTTTTGGGGCATCTGAGCTCTGTGGTATCCCCGCCCTGCGCTTCAAGCATCTCACAAAGCTTGGAGAACGCTTTACCGCTGAGAATAGTGTCCTTTGCCATTTTTCTTGCGCTGTCAATATCCGTAATTTCAGCAAGAGAAAGCATACCCGCCGCAAGCTCCACACAGACCTCAAGCTTATCGGAGGGTGCATTACCGCAAAGAATATCCGATGCCTCATACATTTCAAGCGCATTGCCTACAGCGTGCCCAAGCGGCACGTCCATAGAGCTGATGATAGCGCCAACGCGTCTGCCCGCGCCCTCACCGATACGTACCATAAGGCGCGCAAGCTCTCGCGCATCCTCGGGATCCTTTACAAAAGCTCCGCTTCCGTACTTAACGTCAAGCATTATAACGTCGGCGCCAGATGCAAGCTTTTTGGACATAATGGATGATGCTATAAGTGCATTGCTTTCTACAGTTGCAGTAAAATCGCGCAGTGCATACAGCTTTTTATCCGCGGGACAGAGTGTTCCCGTCTGCGCTATAACTGCGGCTCCGACGGTATTTACGGTATCAGCAAACTCCTCGGGTGTAAGCTCCACTCTTGTACCGGGCACGGACTCAAGCTTGTCTATCGTTCCGCCCGTGTGACCGAGTGCTCTTCCGCTCATTTTTGCAACCTTAAGACCGCAAGCCGCAACGGTGGGTATTACAACCGGTGTTGTAGAATCTCCCACTCCGCCCGTTGAATGCTTATCCGCCTTAAGTCCGGGAATTGCGGAAAGATCCGCACTCTCGCCCGAAGCGAGCATTGCAAGCGTGAGGTCCGTCGCTTCCCTATCGTCCATTCCCTTAAGGCAAACAGCCATCAAAAGAGCGGAGGTCTGGCAATCGGGGATCGTACCGTCGGTAACACCTTTAACGAAAAAATCAATTTCTTCTTTTGTGAGGGCTTTGCCCTCTTTCTTTTTATGAATAAGGTCGTACATCCGCATATTATTGCCTCCCTTTGCAAATAATCTATTTACTAAGTTAATTGGGGTAAAATATGAAATTCAACAAAGAAAAATACGTAAAGCTGACAACTGACCGAGCAAAAAGGACTCCGAGCCTGAAAAACTGTGCCTTTGCTTTCGCCGTCGGCGGCGGAATATGCGCCATAGGCGAGCTTTTCTATTATGTGTTCTATAACCTGTTGCAATTCAATGAAAAGGACAGCTCAACCTACGTTTGCGTTCTGCTTATCGGCGCATCAGCTGTTCTTACCTGTCTCGGCGTATTCGATGATATTGCAAAGCACGCAGGTGCGGGGACTCTGCTCCCTATTACGGGATTTGCAAACGCTGTAGTATCTCCCGCGATCGATACACGCGCAGAAGGCTATATCATGGGTGTCGGTGCCAAGATATTCACCGTAGCGGGTCCCGTTCTGCTTTACGGCACCCTTTCAGGTGTAGCATACGGGGTTATATATTGGGTAAGTACTCTTATTTAAGATTCATCCACCTTCAAACCGGTAAGAGCCTCAAACAAGGGAAGCTCATACGGCGGAAAATATATTCCCCATATCTGTCCGTCGATATCAAGCTCAAGAATATAATAATTCTTAACGTATATAACACCGTACTGATCCATTACGATCTTATACTTTTTATAGCGCTCGTCATCAAACGGATAATCTTTGTTCCATTCGTTCAAGGTTGCGCGCTTCGATACGGTTCTGATCGCCTTTACGTCACGTCTTGAAAACGCAAACTTTCCTTCGATGTTTACAAGATAAAAGGTCTTCGGATCTGCAAATATCTTGAAGGATTGATTAAGGAACATAAAATTTTGTTTAGCCTTTACAGTAAGCTTTGCTTCGCCCTCTTTATCCTTATAGAGAAATGAGAGTATATCAACTTCTCTTGCATTTTCGGGAACACCGAGGTCGGAAAAAATTGTATCCACGGAGGAAACAAGATGCGAAAGCGTTAGGTTGTTCTCGTCGCTTGTGTAAACAGAATTCTCCCTGCGCTTTTCAAAAAACTGTATAAGCAGAGCAATGGCGACGAGAACCAGACCGGCAACTATCAATTCGGGCATTTCGTTTAGGATCTTCGAGAAAGGAACAGGATCCTCGTCCGTCGTAGCCTTAAATATTCCCAATAATATAGCAACTCCCGCAATCGCAGTTATCCATTCCACAATGCGCAATATAAGCGGAAGCTTAGCTTTTTTCTCTGCGGTGTCTAACTTGCCTTTTGACCTTTGAAGAGCGGATAAAAGTTCAGGAGAAGGCGCCTGAACAATAAACTCATATCCGTTTGCCTTGGGGTCTTTTTTATTCTCAGATAAATTAAATCCGCGAAAAGGTTTCATCGGCTTATTTCTCGCTTTCATATAATTTTAGAATTCTTTTCCTTGATAAAGCCGTTTCTGTATGCCGTAAGAAGCATCGAAAGACCGTCTATCTGCTCTTTGATGCGTTTTCCGTCATCGGTATCGGAAACTCTGATCCTGTTTTCTGCGGCATCGAACACGACTGCGGTGTTGAGGATATCCTTATTTTGGTCGATAGCGTTCTGTCTGCCGCCAAAGGGCTCGTGGCTTATGATGCGCATGCCGTAAGAATTATACACAAGTGTATAACCCGCAGTACCCGTTTTATCGCGGAATGCACGACAGAAGCCGCCGTCTATCACGAAAAGTCTGCCGTGTGCTTTTATGGGGCTTTCGCCCTTCTTTTTATTGACGGGAATGTGGCCGTTAATAATATGGCTGTGCTTTTCTTCAAGACCGAATTCCTTAAGTATCCTAAGGCAGGCGCTCTCGTCGTGATAAAGCTCATAATAGCTGTTGCGCGGCTCTGTATGTGTTTCGGGATCGTCAATAAGCAGACGCTCGAAGGTTGTCATTCTCGTTCTTCCTGCGATGGGAGAATTCTTGCCGCACCACAAAAACCACATATAGTCTTTGGCTTTCTTCTGCTCCTCGGAGCCCCAGGCGGAGTGATAACCTCTGCGTATCATTCGCTCGATCGCATCAAGGAGTTCTCTGCCGTGAAGCAGCTTTCCGTCAACGGAAAGCTCCATAAGCGTTCCGTCGGGATTCATCGGGATACATCCGTGGAACAGCAGATTACCGTTACAGCATTTGTAAAGACCGCCCTTGGCAAAGAGGAATTCCACGTGTCTTTGCAGCTTTTCGCTTCTGCGGAAGGCTGTTTTCAGCTGATCCATAACCTGCTCTTCCTCTGCGGTGAGTCGGTAGGGGTCTTTGGGGTCAACTGTCGGAAGCTCTCTGTCTTTTAACGGATATTCCTTTCCGTAGACCGTAACTGTTCCCTTTTTGTAGTCTATCTTGTCAAGAAGCAATCTGTCCTCCATACCGAAATTCGGATTACGGCGGACTATATGGCCTTCAAGCTTAAACAGTATAACCGCAATTGCCTTATGCATCTTTGCGATAAGAGAAGGAGAATTGCTTGAATACGCAGTTGTATCGCCCTTATCCTTTGGCATAAAGGCGGATACGTCATTATCCTTATATACCTCGGATGCAAAAAGCGCGAGAGGACGGAGATTTATTCCATAGCCTATTTCGATCGCATCAAGATTTCCGTACGTAAAGGAGTTGTTCAGCGCATTGGCAATACAGGTTCGGCTTCCCGTTGCCGCACCCATCCAAAGGATATCGTGGTTGCCCCACTGCACGTCAACACCGTGATGCTCCATAAGATCGTCAAGCACGATATCGGGACGGGAGCCTCTGTCAAAGATGTCGCCTACGATGTGCAGTCTGTCAACTATCAGCCGCTTTATGGTATCGCAAAGTTCTATTATAAGTCTCTCGGCTTGACCGAGGTCAATGATCGTCAAAAGTATGTTGTTTCTGTACTGGGAGCGGTTTCCGTCCCCCTCGGGAGAGAACAGCATCTCTTCAAGTATATATGCAAAATCGCGGGGTAACGCCTTGCGCACCTTACTGCGTGTGTATTTGGAGGAAACAAGGCGGCAAAGCGCGATAAGCTTTGTAAGTATATCGAGATAAAGGATCCCCTCGTTCTCGGCGCTCTGTACAAGCTCCTTTAATTTAGCCTTCGGATAATAAACGAGAGTTGCAAGCTCGGCGCGCCTTACATCGGAAAGTGTGTCGGAAAACAGAATATCTATCTTCTCACGTACAGAACCGGAGGCATTGTTGAGTATGTGCCTGAATGCTTCGTATTCTCCGTGCACGTCGGACATAAAGTGCTCGGTACCTTTAGGAAGATCGAGTATCGCCTGCAAATTGATTATCTCTGCCGCAGTAGCGCGTATCGTGGGATAGCGCTCCGAAAGTGCTTCAAGATAAAGACGGTTATCGTTTATCAGCTTATCCGTATAATTCAACATGGCTTCCTCCCTATTTACATATCAGAAGTGACAGAGTCCAATAATAGCATTTGCGCGTTTATATGTATACTGGCTTGTATATTTGATAATCAAGCTTATTAGGTAAAGGACGTTCGACGTTACTTTAAATCAACTCTTCCAAATGAAAAGGACGAATATTCATTACCGCTTTCGTCTACTCCGTAATAGTATGCATAACACACGTTTGTTTCTTCAATATACCAGCAGATAGCACCCTTATATTCCGGCATATACACCGAATCGGTATCCGCATAATCAAGAGTATCCTTAAAATATTCAAGTGTAGCTTCCACTGCCTCATCATAGGTGTCTTGGTCCATTATTGAACGAACAAAGTAAAATTCAGCATTATCCAACAGATATTCTCCGTTTACCTCAACAAATCCAAACCACATTGTGCCAACGTATCCAAGATATTCACGTTCATACAAAACAGCGTAATCAATATAGAATTCGTCATCAAAATACTCTTCGTAGCCGCATTCCTCCGGATCTCCGTAAATCAAATGAACAAGTTCGGCAGGCATATTAAGATAAATGCCCTCAAAATGCACGGGAATCTCTTTAGGAGCAAAAAAGCTGTCATATACGGAGTATCCAACCGCAAAAAGAGATACAGCTATGCTGATGCACAAGGCTATTGGGGTAGCGACGTTCAGCGCCAAATCGAGCTTCGGTCTTTTTTCGCTTATAGGTGCCAACTCCCAAGCTGTTCTAATGACCTCGCGCCCCTCACTAATTGCATCAAGCATATCGCTTGCAAGCTGTGCGGGGTACGTCCCATCGCCCACAGTAACGATCGTAGCAAAAACATCGGAAGCTCTCTCCGTATTCGCATTTTTATAGCATGCAAACGCGTATGCAAATCGCAAAACAAGCTTATTAAGCGACTTGTTGCTCACATAGCGGTTTGCTTCATGCGATTCCATCTCCTTAACCTTATCCGCAAGAAAAGCTTCAAGACCTATGTAGTCTCCATCGCGCATAAAGCGTGCCGTTTTCACTACATCAGAGGAGGCAACGTAGCCCTCGCCAACATCAACGCCCGTCACCAATTCATCAAGAAAATCAAGCGTAGTCGTAATGGTTTCCGTGTCCTCCGCCATAATGGAGCTTACAAATATTTGATCAAAGGCAAAAATAGCCTTCGCAAGCACCTTCTTAAGCTTTGCCCCCTTGTATAAGGTAGACCGAATACTGTTTTTCGCAATATTAACAGCCTCAGTATGCTTACCGCACGCAGTGTAAGCCAAAATTTTATAAGTATCGCGGCTATCATCATAACCTGTCAAACGGATAATCTCATAAAACTTTTTGGGATCACACTCCGAGTAATAGGGTGAGAGAATATAAATGTCAAGAAAATATTTCTTTATCCTCGGCAAAATAAGCATAATAAGCAAGGAATAAAGACCTATCCAATACTTCTGTGTTATTAAACCGATAATTATAAATAAAATCGACAAAACAATCGCCGCGGCGGTACAGAAACGGCTTGAAAACCGCCATCTTTTTGCACATTCTTCAGCTGAGAGTCTGTTCATATTCCACCTCAAAAGAACTTATTTACCAAGCGTCAGGTAAACGGATTTAAGTATACCATCCGCCCTCTTATAAGCCTCGCAAACGTAGTCCTCAACGCTTAATGACGCGTAAAGCGAATCAGCAACACTGCATGCCTTGAACTTAAGTTCAAAGTTCAAAAAATCCTGCTTTCGCGCTTTTTTGAGATTCTTTACGGCACGTGCCCAATCCACTTTGCCGTCAAAGGGCAGAAGATGATAATCGTCCGTGCATTTTGTTATTCCGCTCGAATCTGTCACGCCGAAGTTATCATCAAGATGAGTTACAAGCAATCTGTCGCCGAGCTTTGCAAGAAGATCGTCACCATAATTATAGCAAAGCTCGTGCCCCGAATCCCAGCAAAATCCAACGGAATCGCATCCCGCAAAATGCTCCATAAGCGCAAACAGAGTTTCGATACCTTCGGTGTTTTCGTAAGCGATTTTTACACCCAGCTCTTCTGCTCTTCGCACAAGGACGGAGTGTGCCTCAAACCCCTCATCAGTTGGCGTATGATCGTTATCAAACCCTATCCACGTATGAGCCACGATGGTGGGAATTTCAAATTGAGCGGCACACGTAATAGCCTTTATATGCTCCTCAAGCGCCGCTTTTCTGCGCTCCGCACATTTGCTCCACATATCTGCCGCCTTGCCTATCGGAGCATGCAGGAACTGAAGGGCTGCTCCGCATTTCCTTGCAGCTGAACAGTCCTCGGGGGTATGCGCGGAATAAGTAGGTGAAACGGCAGAAAAACCGCAATTAACAACAAGCGGAATAAGCTCGGAAACGGGTATTCCGAAGTAATCAGTTACTGAAAAACCGAGTTTTGTCTCCACCGTATTATCCTCCCCAATCTAACTAAGATAAATTGTAACATATTTCCGAGTAAAAATCAAATATTTTCGTAATATTTACATACCGCGGATATTACGGATAATACGGGAAATATTAAAACAAAAATGTTGGAGGAAGTATGAGAGTAATAAGACCGAAAAAGCCGACATATATACTTTGCTCAGCCTCCGTCGGAGGCCACCGCGAGCGAAACGGGCAGATAGGAGATCTTTTTGATATAACTTATGCAGACGACCGCTTCGGTAAAAAAACATGGGAAGAAGCAGAAGCCGAGATACAGCGTCTTTCCCTCGAGAAAGCCCTTGAAAAGGGCGGAATAGATGCTTCACAGCTCAGCTGTATGTTTGCGGGAGATCTGCTGAACCAGTGCGTTGCATCCGTTTTCGGGCTTCTTGAATTCAACGTACCGCTTTTCGGTATTTTCGGCGCGTGCTCAACGTCGGCAGAGGGGCTGATACTTGCAACTCTCGCTTTAAACGGAGGCGCCGAGCTGTGCTCCGTTACAGCTTCATCACACAATTGCTCGGCGGAAAGGCAGTTCCGCTTCCCCATTGAATACGGAAGCCAGAAACCCCCCACGTCTCAATGGACGGTAACCGCAGGTGCATCCTTTATCGTCGGCAGCGATGAAAATAATGCACTTGCAGAGATCAAAGCAGTATGCCCGGGCAGAATGCGTGACAGCGGAGTAACAGACGCAAACAATATGGGCGCAGCAATGGCCCCCGCCGCCGCTGATACCTTTATATCATACTTTAAGGAAACAGGCGAAAGCCCCGAGGATTTTGATTATATTTTCACAGGTGATCTCGGCGCTGAGGGCAGTGATCTGTTTAAGCTCCTTATGTCTGAAAACGGTTTTAAGGACATTACCAATCACCGCGATTGCGGACTAATGATATACGACCCAAAGGACGAGGATATTAAATGCGGCGGCTCGGGATGCGGGTGCTCCGCGTCTGTACTTTCTTCGCTCATTTTACCCGATATCAAGCGCGGAAGGCTGAACAACATCCTTTTTGCCGCCACAGGTGCTCTTATGAATGCCGCAAGCGTTCAGCAAGGAAATACCATTCCGGGCATTTGTCACTTACTCCGCATCTCACGCATAGGAGGTTGAAATGCTGATATTATCACTGTTAAAGGCTTTCCTTGTAGGCGGCCTGTTGTGCGTCATTTGCCAGATAATCATCGACAAAACCGCAATAACGCCCGCGAGAACGCTTGTTCTTTTCGTTTGCCTCGGTGTTCTTTTCGGCGCGCTCGGCTTGTACGGACCGCTTGCAGATTTTGCGGGCAGAGGCGCCACGGTACCGCTATCGGGCTTCGGCTTCTGTATATACAAGGGCGTAAAGGAAGCAATCGACGAGCACGGTTTTTCGGGTATATTTACGGGTGCGCTTTCCGCCGCCTCGGGCGGAACAACAGCCGCTTTGCTTTTCGGTTTTATAGCTTCGCTTTTCTTTAAGGGAAAACCGAAATAAGCTTGTTTATAAAATGTAGTTGTAAAAGCTTTTTCGTGCTATTGCATAACAATATATTTTATATTCATTGAGCTTATCAATGCCTATACCTTATTCTCGGCTCTTGGTGTCCGAATGACTACAAGAGCCGAAATAACCGTTACATCAAAGCCTTGCTTTACACCTTGCATCTTGACTGTCAAAGGTGAATATGTTATAATGCAAAAGCAGAAAACAGATGTGTTCTAAACATATATTTTTGCTTTAACAGGAGTATAAATATGTTTGATAACATTTCACAAGGGCTTTTTGTTTCGGGTGGAATGGGGTATTTTGTTGTTGTCCCTATTCTTCGTTCGCTTGCTATCATTTTTATGGTTATTTCTACATATAAGCTTTTAAGAGCACGGCAGGACAGCCATAAATTTTTGTGGATTCTCGCAATATGTTTTTCGCCTATCATAACAAGGATCGCGTTTGAAGTATACCATCGATTTATAAACAAAAAGCAATCGAAAAACGTAAAAGGAAGTAACGCGCTACTGATAATCTCTATAGTTGCGTTCGTACTTTCAGTTGTACTTACGGTAATATCGATCGCAGCTCTGGGAATAGGATACCTTAAAAGTGAAATTGACGGCGAACCTCTTGCGACCTTTTACGATGTACATGGAAACGAGTATTACGACTTGTATGATGTTCCGTTATATGATAAGCAAGGAAACATGTATACCACGAAAAGCGCATGGTTTACAGGACTCTATTATGTAGATGAAAATGGAAAATCTTATGATGGCGACTACTGCTTTTTAAGCGAAGACGGCTATTTTTTCTTCGACGAAAATAAAGAATTGCAACCATACAATGATTCTTTCGAATACTATACCGATGGTGAAACGCTGTATTATTTTTTATTCAATCGGGTATATTGGGGAAACGATGGTGTAATTTACAAAAGCACGAGAAGATTTCACTTAGAATTATTTGATCTTGATAAATAGATAAAGTTGCTTTATAGTATATCATCACAAAGTTTCCTCATTATCACAGTATAACGTAAAACTAAAAGAAGCACGAAATTTCCGTGCTTCTTTTTACTGTCGTTTAGATTGCCACTCATACATAGCTATTATGTTTACTTCAAAAACTTAATCGCTCTTTCTACGGAATCCTTGGAGTTCTTCCAAGGCTCATCCTCATAGCGGTAATCGAACTTTTTAATAAACCACTTGATATCCTCGCGGAGGGTATCCATATAGCCCGCTTCAACCTTTTTTGCGGCTTCAAGGAAGTCGGGCACCATCTTTTTCGGGAGCTTCTTTGAGGCGTAATTTATAAGTCGGGAATAATGGGTAAGGCAGAAATAAGGCTGATCGGCAAATTTCTTACGGAATGCTTCTTCGGTCTCCCAAAGATAAACGGATGTGGAGAGCATTTTAGAGAAATGAAACTCTATCTTTCCGCAAACGTAGCAGCTTTCCTGCAGCTCGTCGATCTTTTTGGAGCTTGCCTCGGCATTTGCGGCGGCTGAGCGGATAAAGGAGCCGTCAAGTATCTTTCTCTGCTCGTCGAGATGGCTTTCAAGCATCAAGGCAAGACCGAGACGGTTTTTCATAACGAACATCTTTTCAAAATGATCGTGGCAAAAGCCAAGCTCGTTTGTTATGATCCTGATATCGGGCTCCATCATAGCGGCGCCGAGAATTGCATCAAGCTCATTTGCTTCAAGCTTTTTTTCAAGTGCGCAGTACGGACATCCGCACGCGGGATCGGCCTGCGAAGCTTCAAATGCTTCGTTTACCGGTATCATATAAATTTTTTCTGCCATATTTACCTCACTGTTGCAAAATGATGATTTATGCTGTAAAATAATAAGCGAAAGGACGGTGCCAAATTGGAAAACACACTTATTCCCTGCATAGCAGAGGGAACCTTATTGGATGCAAAAGGCTACAGCCTTGCTCTTACGTTTGATTGCGGTCAATGCTTCCGTTTTGAGCCTACCGACCGCGGTACCTTCGAGGGAGTTGCCTTCGGAGAATATATAGTAATGTCACAGCCCGAGGAGGGTAAAATACTTCTCCACGGAGTTGATTCGGAAAATGCAGAAAAGTGGAAAAGCTTTCTCGCGCTTGATACGGATTGGGAAAAAATAAAGCTTGACGTTGCCTCCCGCTCCGAGATACTCGCGGATGCGGCTGAGCTTGCGGGCGGTATAAGAATACTGAAGCAAGACGAATTTGAAGCACTTATAAGCTTTGTTATCTCTCAGTGCAATAACATTCCCCGCATAAAGGGGCTTATATCAGCTATTTCCAAGAACTACGGAAACGAGATAGTTCTGCCTGACGGAAGGAGCTTTTATTCCTTCCCCGATGCAGAAACGCTATCAAGCCTGCCTCTTTCCGAATTGCGAGCGCTTAAGCTCGGATACCGCGCGGAGTACATACTCAACGCCGCAAACGCGGCACTCGGCGGACTGATCGAAGAAGTAAAGGCAGAGCGCGATACGCGAAACGCGGTAAAGCTTCTGACATCCGTCGGCGGTATCGGCGAAAAGGTTGCCGCATGCACCTTGCTGTTCGGGTTCGGAAGGCTGGATGCCTTTCCCAAGGACGTATGGATAAAGCGCGCAATGGAAAAATACTTCCCGGGCTGTAAGGACACATCCGTTTTCGGTCCTTATGCGGGAGTTGCACAGCAGTATCTGTTTTACAGAGAAAGATATCTCGGTGAATGATCAGGATCTGAGAAGCTTCACAGCAAGCTCAGCATCATGTTCTGCAAGGCGTCGGAATTCCGATGCCTTGTTTTTTTCTTTCTTGATAATTTCTTCCCTGTTATTTGCAATGGAATTCACCGCATTGATAAGAGCGCCGTTTTCCCAGCCCTCGGGTGCATCAATAACATACGGCATCTCGGCATATTCCGCAAATGCACGCACCTTGGGGTCATAAGAGAGGGCAACGAAAGGAACGGAGCACGCCATAGCATAAATAAGGGAGTGGAGGCGCATTCCGCAGACAAGCTCGGATCTTGCCATAAGCGCAATAAGCTCGGATACCGAAAGTCCGGAAACAAAGCTTCCCCTTCCGCAAAGGTCGCACACCTTGCTGCAAACAGCAGAATCAAGCGCAACCTGCATGGGAATGAACAAGGGATAAAGCCCCTTTGCGGTGCAAAGCTCGCCAAGCTCTGTTGCGAACTGCTTAGCAAAATCATCCCATTCCGTTTCGCTGAAGCCTTCTTTTTTGTTAACAACAACACGCATGGATACTATAATATAGCGCTTATCCTTTGGAATGGAGTGCTTGTCGAGAATAAAGTCTATTCTGTTATCAGTTGCCGGCTTCAAGAGGAGAGCGGGATCGGCAGACAGAATAAAATCATCTCTATCCGGAACAAGCTCGCGAAGAAACTCTTCGGAATCAGGCTCTCTGAGAGTTACGAGATCGCATTTTTTAACTGTACTTGCAGTATATTTCTTAGCTCTATCGCCGTAAAGAGGGCCTATGCCGTTTGCGTACAGCATAGTTTTCTTTTTTAAAATACGTGCCATTTT
>JAZQFL010000215.1:0-2190 GCA_045539485.1 Eubacteriales bacterium | reverse complement strand
AGAGAAAAACCGACGGTAAGAAGAAGAGCAACAAGCAGGATGGTCCAGTTGGAGATTATGTTTTTATCGTCAAGGGAAAGCCAGCGCGCAATTTGATCTTCATAGATCATAAACGCGAATGCAAGCGAAAAGAAGAAGCCGCCGAACTCGCGCTTTGAAAGCTCTTCGACCGCGCCTGCAAGGAGCAGGATCACTGCAATTGTTTTAAATACGGGTAAGCCTTTTAAGAAACCGATCTCCGTACCTACGGAATCAAGCACCAATAGTACGGCGGCAAGGATAAGTATAATGCCCCAAAACAGCTTTCTTGCACTGAATCTTTTCATTTTTATTACCTCATTTCTTCTAATCTTTCTTTAAGAATCTTGAAATATATGCGGGATACGAATACCTTTTTTTGCGTGTTTTCAAATCCGACCTCGCTTGCGCCCGTCAGATTGCGGTTGACGTAGCTTATACGGCCGGCGTTCAAAATGCAGGATTTTGAAACTCGGATGAAGGTTGCGGGAAGCATCCTTTCAAGCTCATAGAGCTTTTTATGAGTGTAGTACATTCCGCTTGCCGTGTGTGCGGCTATGCGGTTTTCCTCGGTCTCGAAAAACAGTATCTCGCTTTGAGCGATAAAATGCTCCGTGCCGTTTAAGGTAAGGCACAACCTTCTGTCGTTAATCATTTCGGATATTCTGCTGTATATGGCGTCGCTTCGTCCGCTTTTTTCCTTTAAGCGAAGAACTATCTCTTCCTCTTCGCCGTCAGCGATAAATTCCGTTCTCAGCTTCAATGCGTGCCCTCCCTTCGGTTTTCTAGCTCTAGTTTAATCAAAAGTCGGCAAAAAGTAAATACCTTTTTGCCGACAGGTAATAAAAAAGGGTGTAAGCGGTAATTTTATTCCCGCTTGACAAACAGAATGATATTTGATAGAATATTAACAGCATACAATGGGTAGTTGTATGCATTATATAACAAAAGGAGTTGGTTTTTTAATGGACGCTCTTCCCCGAAGTTGTACTCCGCAGGGAATGAGGTTTGAGGTGTACAGCAGGTACTGCCTTGCCGATGTCGGAACAGATTCTCCCGAATATGCCTGCAGACATGTTTTTTTCAGACGGTTTCGATTCCGTCGCTGATAAAAACATAGAAAACCGAAGACATATTTAATTTTGGAGGATATTATGCCCGATATTGCACAACAGCTGTTATTACAGCTTGTACTTATTTTACTTAATGCTTTTTTTGCCGCAACGGAGATAGCAATTATTTCCCTTAACGCCAACAAGGTGCGTGCCCGCGCCGAGGACGGCGATAAAAAAGCGGTAAAAATGTTGAAAATGATAGAGGAGCCTACAGGCTTTCTCTCCACCATTCAGGTGGGAATTACCCTTGCCGGATTTCTCGGCTCCGCTTTTGCGGCGGATAACTTTGCCGAGAGACTGACGGCGTTTATCGTAAACAGATTTCAGATAGACGCTTCATACGTATCCGCTATCGACAGCGCTTCCGTTGTTGTTATCACGCTTATTCTTTCCTATTTCACGCTTGTGCTCGGCGAGCTTGTACCCAAGCGTATCGCCATGCGCTATCAGGAAAAGTTTGCCGATAAGGTGTGCGGATTCATTTCCGTGCTTGCGGCGATACTTAAGCCGATAGTATGGTTTCTTACCGTCTCCACAAACGGAGTTTTGCGTCTCTTTGGTATTGATCCCCACGCAAACGAGGAATCCGTTTCCGAGGAGGATATCGTGCTTATGCTTGATGCGGGCGCAGAGGAAGGTACACTCAATCAGGACGGAATCGAGTATATCAAAAACGTGTTCAAGCTTGACAGACTTGATGCTGTTGACGTTATGACTCCCCGTAATTCCATTGAAATGATACCCGAGGACATTGCGGAAGCAGAGCTTTTGGAGTTTATCGAAAACTGCGGATATTCCCGTATCCCCGTCTACCGCGAGACGGTTGACAACGTAGTCGGCGTTTTGCACGTAAGAGATTATCTTCTTAAACGCGCAAGCGGCCCCGTAAAGCTTGAGGATGCTATCTTCAAGCCTACTTACGTTCCCGAAACAGTTCACCTTGACTTGCTTTTCAAGGAAATGCAGGAAAAACACGACCATATAGTTATCGTTGTGGATGAGTACGGCGCTACCGCCGGTCTTGTTACCATGGAGGATATTCTGGAGGAGATCGTCG
>JAZQFL010000214.1:0-2523 GCA_045539485.1 Eubacteriales bacterium | reverse complement strand
GCCTCCGACTTGCGGCTGCTGTTTCTTACACAGCTCTGTGCAGTAGGCACAGCGGTTGGAGAAATAACAGCCTTGGGGCTTGTTCATGGGATGGGGTACGTTGTGGGGTATCTGCACGAACCTTTCAACCTTCTCGTCCATTCCGGGCACGGTGTCGATAAGCGCCTTTGTGTACGGATGGCGGGGGTTCTGCATTATCTCCTCAACGGTTCCCTCCTCTACTATCTTGCCGCAGTACATAACGTACACTCTGTCCGCCATTTCGCGTACTACGCCAAGGTCGTGGGTTATCATAAGCAGTGACATCTTTTCATTTTCGCACCGCTCGGAGATAAGATTGAGTATCTGAGCCTGAATGGTAACGTCAAGTGCTGTTGTAGGCTCGTCGGCTATAAGCAGACGGGGGGAAAGCGACGTTGCCATTGCAATGAGTATTCTCTGCTTAAGACCGCCCGAGAGCTCATGCGGATACTGTGATGCGCGCATCTCCGGGTCGGGGATGCCGACCTTTTTCATCATCTCGATACTGCGCGCCCTTGCCTCCTTCTGCTTCATACCCATATGGTAGATGAACACCTCGTCAAGCTGTTCGCCTATCGTCATAACGGGGTTAAGGAAGGTGGAGGGGTCCTGGAATATCATCGCCATTTCCTCGGCGCGGAGGCGGAGCATCTCTCTTTCGGTTTTTTCGAGAATATTATGCTTTTCTCCGTCGCGGGAGGTGAAGGTAAATTCCTTTGCCGTAACGTAAGCGGGGGGAGTGGTGAGAAGTCCCATACAGGAAAGACCCGTAACGCTTTTTCCGCATCCGCTCTCGCCGACGATAGCAACTCTCTCGCCCTCGCCGATGGAGATGTTAACACCCTCCGCGGCGCGCACGAAGCCGTCGCCCGTGCGGAATATTATCTTAAGATCCTTTATGTCAAGAACGTTCATACCGTCTGCTCCTCCTTTTCAAAGCTTGCTCTGAGGGCATCGGCATCCGCTTCGCTGATGTCGCCTATCTCACTGAACACCTTCGCCGCGGCATCCTCGGGGGAAAGACCCTTTGTGCGGGTGTCCTTTTTGCGCTTCATCTTGGGGTTAAGTATCTCCTCAAGCGCGTAGCCTATCTGCATAAAGCCGAAAACGGTAATGAAGATGGCGGCACCGGGGGCAAGCACCCACGCCCAAAGGCCGGAGGTGAACGCGCTTTCCTGAGCCGCTACAAGTATCTTACCCCAGCTCATTACGGACGGGTCGCCTAGGCCGATGAAGCTGAGTCCCGCCTCCGCTATCATAAAGCCCGCGCAGGAAAGTGCGGTGTTCATAATAAGCAGGTGGGAAACAGAGGGCATAATATGGCGGAACATAATATACGTCTTCGAGCCGCCCGCCAGCTCTGCGGCGCGCACGAAGTTCATATTCATTACGGAAAGCACCTGCGCGCGTACCATTCTTGCGGTACCGCACCAGCCGATAAGCGTGAATATCGCTATCATCATAAGATAGCTTGAGGAAAGATTGCTCATTATCATCATAAGCGGTGTTGTGGGGATAACAAGCAGTACGTTGATAAGATTTAGTATTACGGTGGCGCTTACCTTGCCGAAATAAGCGGAAACAATGCCAAGCGTGGCGCCGAGAAGCGTTACGCAGAGGCCTGTGGTTATACCGATTATCAGGGAGATACGCGCTCCGTAAAGAAGCTGGGTAAAGATGTCGATACCGTTTTTATCGGTACCGAGGATATGCTCGGCACTCGGCTTTGCAAGTCCGTTTGCAACGTCGTAGGCATCAAGCTCGTAGGGGGTGATGTACGGAGCAAACACAGCCGCCGCAATCACGATGCCGACAAGGATAACGCCGAGGCGCCCCTTGGGATTTTTAAGCACCTTCATTATAAACGTGCCGATCGCTTTAAGAGCCGAGAGGAGGATAGAAAGAAGCTTTTTCATCTTATACCTCCTTTATTCTGGGGTCAAACTTGTGATATACAAGGTCGGTAATGAAGTTGCATACAACGGTTATGACCGCAAAAAGCAAAAGTATCGCCTGAGAGAGCAGATAGTCGCCGTTATTGCAGGCGTCAAGCAGAAGCTGACCCATACCCGGCCAGGAGAATATCTTTTCCGTAAGCACGCTGCCGCCCATAAGGCCTGCCATGGACATACCAACGTTTGTAATAAGGGGAAGGAGCGCATTGCGGAAGGTATGCTTGTAAAGCACTACGGAGGGCGGAAGTCCCTTTGCACGTGCGGTGAGGATGTAATCCTCGCTTGTTACGGCTATCATACTGTTTCTGACAAGCAGAGCGTACGATATAACGCCCGAAAATACCGCAATAAGCACGGGAAGCGCCGCGTGGTAGGCAACGTCAAGAATATCTCCCATAGGTACGGCGGTAAATATCGCCGCAAAAAGCGATACGGGAATGCCCGCAAAGATAAACAGCGTCTTTTTAAATATCAGCTTCAAGGCTATGGCAAGTGCCATAACGGATGCAAAAACGATAAGGAATGCCGTTCCGTTAAAGGAAAGCGT
>JAZQFL010000213.1:0-20954 GCA_045539485.1 Eubacteriales bacterium | reverse complement strand
AACTACGCGGAAGGGTGCCTCGATAAAGCCGTACTCGCTGATTCTTGCATAGGTAGCAAGATAGGAGATAAGACCGATGTTCGGTCCTTCAGGCGTCTCGATGGGGCACATTCTGCCGTAATGTGTGTAGTGAACGTCACGCACGTCGAAGGATGCACGGTCGCGGGAAAGACCGCCGGGACCGAGCGCGGAAAGACGGCGCTTGTGGGTAAGCTCTGCGAGGGGGTTGTTCTGATCCATAAACTGAGAAAGAGGAGAAGAACCGAAGAACTCGCGGATAGCGGTAACCACGGGACGGATATTGATGAGCGCGGAGGGGGATACCTCCTCAATGCTCTGGATGGTCATTCTTTCCTTAACTATCTTATCAAGGCGCGAGAGACCGATGCGGAGCTGATTCTGGAGCAGCTCACCGACAGAACGCATACGGCGGTTGCCGAGGTGGTCGATGTCGTCGGTCTGGCCAACGCCGTGGCTCAGGTTGAGAAGGTAGTTAATGGAAGAGAAGATATCGTCAACGAGAATATGCTTGGGGCAAAGATCGGTAACACGTGCTGCGCACAGCTTTTCGATCTTTTCCTTGTCGCCCTCAGCCTCGGTGATTATCTGGGTGAGAACGTCGAAGCGTACCTTCTCGCTGAGACCTCTTACGTTAAGAGGATAACCGAGAAGTGCCTCGGGGTAAATTGCGTTGTTTGCAAATACGTGCTGCTCGGTGCCGTCATCCGCAAGGATGTACGCCTCGTTTGCACCGCGGCGCTCAAGGTCGCGGGACATAGCGCGGTCAATGTAAACGTCTGCGTCGCAAAGCACCTCGCCCGTAAGGCTGACGATGGGTCGGGTAGTCTTGTGACCCTCGATACGGCGGGAAACGCCGAGCTTACGGTCGTACTTGTAACGGCCTACGTTAGAAAGGTCGTAACGCTTGGGATCGAAGAAGAGGTTGTTTACAAGCAGCTCAGCACTCTCAACGAGCGGAGGCTCGCCGGGACGGAGCTTCTTGTATATCTCCTTAAGCGCCTCGTCACGGAAGGAGGTGCCCTTCTCGATAGCGGTACGGCGCGCATCGTCCTTTTCAAAGGTAGCGGTGATCTTGGGATCATCGCCGAACATAGCGATAATATCCTCATCACTTTCAACGCCGAATGCACGGATGAATACGGTGATGGGGAGCTTGCGGTTCTTATCTATCTTTACATAGAAAGCATCGTTGGCGTCGGTCTCATACTCGATCCAGGCGCCGCGATAAGGGATAATGGTCGATGAATACATCGCCTTACCCGTTTTGTCTATATCACTGCCGTAGTAAACTCCGGGGGAACGGACGAACTGGGAAACGATAACACGCTCCGCACCGTTGATAACGAAGGTTCCGTTCTCCGTCATCAGGGGGAAGTCGCCCATATAGATCTCGGATTCCTTGACCTCTTCCGTAACCTTGTTTGTAAGGCGTACGGTAACCTTAAGGGGTGCTGCGTAGTTAACGTCGCGCTCCTTGCACTCTTCTACCGGATACTGAGGCTTGGAATCAAGAGAATATCCGATAAAATCGATAGAGAGATTGCCCGAATAATCCACGATAGGAGAAACGTCCCTAAGCACCTCGGGAAGTCCCTCTTCAAGGAACCATTCGTACGATTTTTTCTGCACCTCTATCAGATTCGGCATTTGGATAGGGGCTTCGATTTTGGAAAAGCTCATTCTTTCGTTGCTGCCGAGTTTCTGAGGTTTGAGCATACTTTTGATCACTCCATTTCATAAATTAGAGATCGCCGCCGACCCTCGCGGAGAATGTTTCCGCAAGGAACCTACCGGCTCCTGACCATAGGACAAGCGATTATAATGCAGTGTATTATTATAGCAGGGGTCAATCAAAAAGTCAAGCGATTTGGAAAAATTTTTTATAAAAAAGAAAATACAAATAAAACACAAAAACGAAGCAGTGCGAAAACGCACTGCTTCGAAATATTATGTTGAGTTGAAATTACTCGGTAACTCTCTTCTTGAGGAATACCATAGCTGCTGCTGCTGCAAGGCAAGCTGCGCTGATAGCGAAGAGAACTGCGGAACCGTCGCCGGTGGAAGGAGTGGGCTCGGGCTCTGCGGGAGCTGCGGTGGTCTCAACGGGAGCGTCGGTAGCCACAGGAGCCTCGGTGGTAACCACGGGAGCCTCGGTAGTAACGGGCTCGGTAACTACGGGAGCGTCAGCCTCGAGCTTGCCGGAGCCGATGGTGCCGGTGTAGGTGTATTCCTTGATGCCCTCGGTGAAGGAAGCGGTGAGGATCTTGTCGGTTGCCTCTACAGCTGCCTTGATGGAGGGGTCAACAAGAAGGGTGGTCTTTGCAAAGAGGGTAGCGGTTACGTGATCCTGGAATGCAGTGCATCCGGAAATACCGTTGAAGATAGGACCGTTTGCAGCGCCGTCTGAGGTTCTGCTGCCGGTGACATCAAAGGACTTGGAAATATCAAAGTTCTTTGTCAGAACGATCTCAACGTCGCCAAGGAAGCCGGTGGTAAGCTTATCGCCTGCAGCAACCCAGTTTTCAATAACGCCGCCGTCAAGTACTACGAGAGCGGTGTTAAGGTTGACCTTGTTTGCAAGAGAACGGGTAGCAAATGCGAGCTTACCGATGCGGGCATCACCTGTAACCTCGATGATTACCTTACCGGTCATATCGCCATTATCGTTAGCACGGGGACCGCCGATGACCTCGGTGAAGTTACCGCTCTTGATGGTGATGTGGGTGTCCTGAGAGTGATCGCAGGTAGAGCCTGCGCCCTGATCGGCACCGACAACGAAGAGTCCGGAAAGAGCAGCGGCATCGCCTTCCTTCTGGATGTTCATACCTTCGCCGAAGGTAACGTGGTTGAATCTTGCGCGAACCATCCAGGTCTTTCCAACTACTACGATGTTCATGTTCTCAAAGGTGGTGTCGCCGCCGAGAGCAAGGTGATCGGTCTTGGAAGCATAGATACCGCCGTTATAGTCGGTACCGTTGTACTTGGAGGTAAGGGTGATGTGACCTGCGTGAGCTTCGATCTTGTGAAGCTTGTTGTGGTCATACATATTAACGAACACGATGGTACCGTCCTCGTCGCCGATAGCGGCGAAAGCGGCAACAAGGTCGCCCATGGGCTTGTCGGCAGCGGAACCGTCGCCGGTACCGTCCTTACCAACGTAAACTACCTTCTCGGCAGCTGCCGCGGGAGCCGCAATAACGGGCACGAGAGCAACAACCATAAGGCACGCGATAAGCATTGCTATGATCTTTTTCATTGTCTTATGTTCCTTTCATTTTTTTGCACCGGGGTGCAATTTTGTTTTACTACGTATTAGTATACAGTAACTGCGGTTGTTTTTCAACAAATAGGTTAAAATTTTGTTCACAATTTTAACGGACGGTTTTTGTGCGTTTTGCCTTAAAGCACCCTACTACGTTATATCGTCTAAAACCTAACACTTCGCTCCGCCCTTCGTCATCCTTGAGCGAAGCGTTCGCAAAAAGATTCTTCGCTTCGCTCAAGAATGACATTTGCGAACGCGCAGCGAAGGATCTCGGGCGGAGTATAAGTATATCCTTTTAAATGAAACAAGGTACTACAAAACAGCATATCCGTTTCTTACGATCCGATCGATCTTGGGAAGCTCTTCCGTGAATTGCGGATAAAACTTACGTGTTGCCTCGCAGTACCTGTATCCGTTGCCCTCCCTGTAACGGCGGCAGCCGTTGAGACAGTAGAGGGCATATTCACAGCTTACGCACTCGTCTGCGCACCCGCACGGCTCGCTGAGGAACCGCACGGCATTGCGGGAAGCCGCCAGCTGAGAAAAGCTCATTTCGCAGATATTGCCAAGCAGATATTCGTCAAGACAATAGAAATCGCAAGGATATACGTCGCCGTCGCCTTCGATAACAAACTGCAGGTCGCAATGCCCCTGCATACCGCACTGCTCCGCACCGCAGCCCTTGTATATGTGGTACAGATTGTCAAAATATCTGATACTGCGGTACTTCCCGTCCTTAAGCTCCTCATACCACTCTTCAAAAAGACCCGAGAGAAAGCTGTAATATTCATCGTTGTTCGGTACAAATTCCGAATATCCGCCTTGGTCAAAGGGTGCTATACACGGGATGAACTGCAGGTAATCAAATCCGTGCCGCTTGAAGGAGGAGTACACCTTTTTTATGTTCTTTGCCACCGTTTTGGTAACGACGGTAAGTATGTTAAACTCGACCCTGTATTTTTTCATACATTCGGCGGCTTCCGCAACACGGTTGAACGTTCCCTTGCCGGCGGCATCGGGACGCAGTGCGTTATGCACGGCCTTATCCCCGTCGCAGGAAAGACCGACAAGAAAGTGATTGTTCCGCAAAAAGCACGCCCATTGCTTGTTCATAGTAAGTCCGTTTGTCTGCAGGGTGTACATAACGGGGGTATTGCGGGTATTTACTTCCTTGACTTTTTTTACGAATCTCTCAAAAAACTCAAGACCCGCCAGGGTGGGCTCGCCGCCCTGAAAGGCAAACAGCACCCCGCTGTTTGAATATTCAAACGCCTTTGTAATTATCGCGTCTGCAGTGGCATCGGACATTATTCCCCTGCACGCGACCTCCCTGCGCTCCGCTTCGTCGTGATAAAAGCAGTAGGTGCATCGCATATTGCAAAGGCCCGAGGCGGGCTTTATAAGTACACTGAACATAATTAATACACCAGCGGAATGATGTCGTTTTCCTCGATCTGCCATTCCCTCAGCATGCTCTTCATAAGGGTGACGATGCCCTGATACTCGGCCTTATAGATAAGGTTGGTCATCTCATACGGATCGTTTTCCAGATCGATAAGCTCATCAACGTCATTCAGGTAATACGTATATTTGAAATTCTTGTAATACACCGTACGCGCATGTGTTTCGGAATGCAATCCGTTTGTCTGGCACACGCTGTACTCTCTGGCTTCTGCCGTTCCGTCCATAAGATCGATAAGGCTCGTGCCGTCCACATCCTCGGGGAACGCAAGTCCGACAACGTCAAGCAAGGTCACGGGTACGTCCGCGGTATTGACCCAGGAGTAATCGACCGTGCCCGCAAGCGCTGTGTGATCGGGACTTCTGACGAGAAGCGGAATGTCCAGCACTTCCTCTATCATGTAGCACTCTTTACCGGAATGTCCGCCGTGAGAACCGAGAGCATCGCCGTGATCCGCCGTCCAGATAACGACGGTGTTTTCATCAAAGCCCAGCTCGTCTATTGCGGTGATGATGCGGCCTATGGCATCATCGACCATAGTCGCGGAGGCATAAGCGATGGCCATATAGGTGCGGAATGCTTCCCAGCTTAATTCATTGGGTGTCTCAAGGCCGGGGTCGTAAGCGCCCTGATTATCCCAAGCATAAGCGGTGGGGCGGTCCGCCATATAATCAACGAAGGAAGGATACTCGGGAATGTTTCCGCCAAGCACCCCGTTCTCATCGGTATACATATCGAGGAACTCCTGCGTTGCGGTGCAGGGATGATGAGGGCCCCACATATTTATTGTCATCACAAAGGGCTCGTCGCTTTTGGAGGCCGCTATTCTTTTCAGCTGTGTTACCGCAAGGTCGGCAAGGAAGTAAGCCTCGTGAAACTCCTTCGGCGCCTCTAACACCCCGTAACGGTGTCCCGTTATCAATCTCATATCAGCTAAGTCGAAGCTATCCCCCTTTACAAGTGAGGGATTGGAATTAAGCACCTCCGCAAGAAGCGTTACCTGAGGACCCCTGTATACTGAGCCGAAATAGCCGTTGCGTGCCAGATAAGAGGTATACTCGTTTTTTGTATAAGGCTGACCGTATCCGAAGGTAGACCATCCCGATATTCCGTAAGTAGTGGTAGCCGCGTCATAAGTAAGGCCGCCGCTGTAGTGAGTCTTGCCGTAAAAATAGATATTTTTTGCCTTAAAACCGTTTTCAAGCAAAACATCATAAACGGTATCCTGCTCGGAGGAGGGCGTGAGGGTCACCTCGTTATTGATTATGCCGTGCTCATGGGGATATACCGCGGTCATCATGGTCCTTCTCGCGGGACTGCACAGCGGTGTAACGCATTTGGCGTTTACAAAGTTTACCGCCTCCTCGCGGAAGCTGTCGTAATTGGGGCGGAGTATATCGTAATACTCACTTCCCTCTTCGTCCGCACGTCCGAGCTCGTGGTCGGTCTGAATGATTATGATGTTTTTTGCTTTTTTCTCCTTTGCCTCCTCCGCTTCAACAGCTTCGGCATCGGTAAAGCGGCTGACCATCACCATCAAAGCGATAAAAGAGGCAACAAACACAGTGGTCTGCACTTTGCCAAACAGCAGTTTTTTGATCTTGTTCAACATATTCAGCCTCCTATTTCTGCGGCAGCAACGATATTACCCTTGTTTTCTCCGCTTATATACATAGTGCTGTAATACTCTGTCATCGCCAGATCCTCGTAGGTGGCATATTCGTAATCCTTGCCGTTTTGGCTCAGGATGGGAATTATACCTTCGGGCAGATCAACGGTGGAAAAATACTTGTTACCCACCGCGCCGATCGCCGTAAATGCCTCATCTGCAACGGTTATATCTCTGTGGGTAAAGGCTATGCCTACACTTTCCTGCGGAGCTCCAACACCAAGCGCCTTGTAGCTGAGATACGCTTCGAAGGTATAGCCGGTATCGGTATCAAGCGCTGCAATGCCGTTTCCGCTCATTACGCATACTGTGCCGTCCACGTTTACTGCATAGGAAAGACCTGCCGTCATTGCTTCGTTTACTTCGTACAGACTGCCCGAGGCAGAGGGAGAATAAACATACGCTCTGCCATCCGCACACACTCTTATCTTGCGGCAGGAGGAATTGAGCCCGTATCCCGTTTCACCGGAGAAGTTCAGCGAGATCTCAAATCCGTCGCTTCCCGTAATGCGGGAAACGAGATAGTCATTATAGATAAGCTGTGTATCAGCTACCTGCACAAATATAAATATTCCGTTCTCCACAGGGCAAAAGCGAAATGAAAGCCCGTCCTGCACGCCCGTGATATAGGGGGCAGAATAAAGCGTTTCCTTTGCCGTACCGTCCACGGTAAGATCACCGTGATCGGCAGTCCTTACTTCTATCTCGACTGTTTCCTTGGCCAGTGTGCTGCCGTTAATTTCAAGAGTATATACCGCATAGTACTTTCCTTCTTTATAAGCGGCAAACTCACTGCAAAGTGAAAGCCTGTGCTTTGGCATATACACGCTTCCGTCCGTATAGAGGATCTCAAGCATCATGCCGTCGCTTATCTCCTTGCCGTCGGGAGCTGTTGCGGTAAGCGGGGGCAGCACAACGGTTTCACCAAGCTCGGCCTGCAATACCGCAGTGCCCGCCTCTATCGTGTAAGGTGCCTCTCCGGGAATTTTTTCCGTACAGCCAAAAAATGCCGCAGCCATTATAAGCAAGCATATTATACAAATGGATGAGTTTAACGTTTTTTTCATTTTGCAGTACCTCCCGTAACCTTAAAACCGCTGACGGTACCGCTTACGCGCTCGGCTTCAAAACCAAAGCTTACGGCTCCGCTCGTGCAGGCGGAACGCACCGCACAAAGCTTGCCGTTGATATACACGCTGTATGCTGTGGAGTAGCCGGAATTACTGAGTACTATACGGATCTCATTTTCCGCTTTCCAATCAAAATATCCGTTTCCTCCCGTAAGGTCTGTGTGGTTAAACCACTGCAGAACGTCATAACGCGCATAGGTCTCTACTCTGTTCTGCTTTTTTGCAACGCCAAAGCATATCATATCCGTTTGGCCGTTTTCATAATACAGCAAGAATCTCAGTCTGCACATATCGTCGCCCGCATTGTCATACGTAGAATTGGCGGCAAGGTCCTTTGTCTTGAAGGTTATCTCCATATTGCCCGTATAGCTTCCTTCAAAAGCCATTCTGGCAGCATCGGTCTCCTTCCTTTGGAACGCCGCGGGGTAAGTAAAGGAGGCGGGGCCTTCAAATTCGATGCCGTCAAAGCTTGCGTAGTCATTGCCAAAGCCGTACCCCTCAAAATCCGCAAGATACTTGCTTACCGCCGCATCTGCCTTTTCGGGGTCATCCGTGTACTTAACGTTTTTGAATACTACGGTTCCGTGGGAAACACAAAGCCCGGGAACGCCCTTATCGGAACGGAATTCCCTTATTTGGTACAGCCTGTCGTTTATGATGTAGTAGTACAGATCGCCGTCGCGTATTACCGTCAGGTCGAAATCATCCGCGGGAGCCTTCTGAGCAGCGGTGACGGTTCCGAGATCGGAGCGCATTTCATTTCCGTAAAGCGTAGCGTGCGATGTCACTGCTCCCGTGCCCGCGCAGTACAGATCCATAAGGTGGGTCGAGGAACTGCTTACAGCGCAAATGCCGTATTTTGATGTGGGTCTGACAGCTTCAAGCTTCAGACTTGCGCTTATCATATATTTGGTCGATTCGGGAACATCCAACAGCTCACGCACCACATCGGTAGTCTTCGCAGTCAGTGTTAAGCTCTCACAGCTATATTCCGTAGGTTCAAATTGAGCGGTGATTTCGGGCGCGGAGGTAACATCGGCAGACGTATCCTCGGTTTCCGCACCCTCTGCGGCAGATTCTCCGGAACAAGAGCAAAGAAGTGCAAGTACGGTAAGCAAAAGCAGCAGAGAAAACAATTTTTTACTCATTTTATTCACCTGCTTCCAATACGTAGTAAGTATCGGGACGGGAAATGACGCTCTTTGCGCGTCCCGTCAGTGCCCTGCGCGAATTGACAATGGCGGCACCGGCGGCATCCGCACCTCTGTCGTAGATGGAGACCAAAATTCCCACCTCCGTTTTGCCGTTTTCCGGATATTCCATTCCCAGAGTGCTCCAGGGCATAAACACCTCAACTCCCCATCCGCCGTCAACATCATCAACGTCCGTGTCCGCAATAAAGACACCGTCGCCGTCCCAGCCGTTTCCGTCCTTATTATAGCCAACCGTACCGTTTGCCGCGGTAGCATAAGCAAACGGCAGCTGCGCAACGCATCTTCCGCTTGCCGCCTGCAGCATCTGCATCTGAGCGGAACCCAACGGGTCTAAAAATATTATCTTTGAATTTATTATGTTGTTCTGTCCCTTTACTGCCTTTGGCATGCCTTCCAAAGACATTGACTCGGCATCAACAAATCGCAGATCCAATCTGTCGTTGTATTTTATTCCCTGATAAGAGTGGAAGCCGCGCGGCTCCGCAACAAGCTGAGAGTCCTCTATGTAAACACCGACGTATACACCGTACCTGTCAGCCTTTGCAAAAGCATATACCTCAGAGCCTGCGCTTGTTTCAGCGTAGGGTATCTGCTCCGCATCTGCCCAGAACTCACGCTCCATATATCCGTCAAGAATGATCTCGGAGCTGTAGGTTACGGGGTTAACGCCCAAATTCTCTCCGCTGATGTACAGCTTTTGATAGTAGGCGGGCGCGATTCCCGCATTTGCCACATCCTTACTGCCGTACTGGTGCATTCCGTTATAATAGCAGTTATTGCGGTAACTTTTGTCGGTTGCGGTAACGTCGCCGTAAGAGGAGAAATACTGCGTACTGCTTACGTC
Organism: Eubacteriales bacterium; assembly: GCA_045539485.1. GTDB lineage: Bacteria > Bacillota > Clostridia > Oscillospirales > CAG-272 > RUG12395. Next base: position 11,349 of record JAZQFL010000213.1, on the reverse strand, counting down.
TCTGTGACCGAAGGCTATGCCTATATGATCGAGTTTTTCGGACGGGTCGCCGGAAAATCCGAGCTCCTTCCATGGTATCCTCATTTCCACAACGTAGCACTCATCGGTATCCGATGCGGCGCTGTCGCTTGCCTTAGTGATGCCCGCAACGGAAACCGTTCCGTCCGTGCTTACCGCAACGAGGCAGCTGCGGTAAAGGGAGCTCTCCTCCCAAGCAGTTGACTTTTTCTTCGCAGAGTAAGTAATGACGTCCCCGCTGACACCTACCCGTATGCGCACACAGCTCGTATTTTTCAAATTAAGCGCTGTGCTGTTTTCGGGATCCAGCATAATTTCAAGACCGTCGGATCCGTTAAGCAATGCTTCCGTGGCGGCGGCATTGCTTTTTATAAGCGTTGTATCCGTTATGCGCGCGGCTATGTAAAGATATTCCGCGTCCTTCGAAAAGAAGACAAGCACGTTACCTCCAAGTCCTGTTCGGTAGGACGGAAACGCACCGTACTCGGCTTCGTTTATCTTACCGTCTATCTCTATGCCGTTTGACGTAGTACCGAGCACGGTGACCTTATATCCGCCGTCCTTTGCGGCTTTGCCGTTGGAGTTGGTGCAGGAATAAATAACGCGGTATTCACCCGCCTCCGCAAAAGTGTATGTGTAGGACTTGGCGGCACTCGCCTCGGCAAACACTGTCTTACCCGATGCATCCTCTATCCTTACGTTCAACCTATGGGAAACGTCTCCCTCAAGCGGATCGTGCGCCTCCGCAGAGGAGATCCGCAAGCTCTGTCCCTTAAAAGCAAATACATCCGCGGTGGGAGCGGTTATAGTGGGATAAACATACGCGCTGTCGAGCACTGTTATTCTGTATATCGCGGTGTTCACAAGCCCGCCGTTTTCAACAGAGTATACGGCAGTATACGTTCCTCTTCCGAGCTTGCCCGCGTTCTGTTCGGTATTTCCGTTGCCGTTAAAGAGCACCGTACTGTTGCAATCAAGCAAAAGCACCTTTAAATCCGCGGAGATATCGTCACCCGAGCTGCTTTCGGCCGCGGCGGCACGGAGCATTACGTTACCGTCAACGGAAAAGCTTGCTTCGCTGTCTGAAAGCTTCAAAACAGGCACGCCGTCACCCGTTTCGGCGCTCCGGCCGATCACAACCGTTTTCTGCCTTATGGAGGAAGAAGCTTTACCGCATTTTGCACTGTACTCGGCAACGTATATACCCGATTTTTCCGGGACAAATTCATTGCTTACGGCACCGTCGAACGAGGCAACGGACTTACCGTCCAGATAAACGGTACATGTTATGTCGTACTCATCCCCGGCACCGTCGATATCCGCACTTGCCGCAGGCAAAATAACGGCGCTTCCCAGCTCCGCATACACAGCGCTTTGATCTACGGTCACCGCTGCGGCAGTATCTCCGGAGCATCCGCAAAGCAGAACGACCGCCAAAAGAGCCAAAGCCGGCATGCATTTCAGCATTCTGTTTTTTCTCATCGCTTGTTCCTTTCCCGAAACGCAAAAATGAACTTACAAACACCAAGTTGCATTCACGAAGCATTGCGATCTTTATTGAATCTTTATTGAATCTGTATGCATCTTTACGTATATATTTTAACATTGCTGCATAAGCCCCGCAAGTCCAAAAAGAATTATCCGAAAGAGCATTTTTTTGTCTTGACATTACGGCGGCGTTTGTGATAGACTGAATTTTGGTTGTGAAAAAAATACAGTGTTGCAAGGTGCAATAAATAAATTAAAAAATCAAGAGGCAGTTCAATGTCTGAAGCATTGAACCGCCTCTTTTTCGGTTTACCTTATTGAAACAGCCTTATTTTTTCTTTTTCCGCTTTGCGGCGATCACGCCTGCCGCCGCGGCTCCTATTGCGGCAGCACCTGCGGCTAAGCCCGCTATGACGGCACCGTTAACATTTTTCTCCGCGGGAGCCTCGGGCGCATCCGTTACAGCCTCGGTATCAAGCACGTCTAGGCTCTCGGTGGTAACGAATATCTCAGCGCCGCTCTTTACGTCCGCGCTTGCGGTTATCTCATACACGTCGGAAATGTTGGATGCACCCGTGTTTGCAAACGGAAGCGCATCCGCATCCGCGGTTATGTGGGTTATCTCGGCATTTTCGCCGTTTATTCTTGCCTCGGTTATGGGCTTATCGGAATGAACGCGTATTTTTACTGTGCGTACGGTGTTTTCCGTTTCAAATTTACCCTGCGCCGCGCCGACGTCTATGCGCCATACCGCATCCTGCGCCTCTGTAACGCTGATATCGGTCTTGCGGTACACTCCGTCAAGATACGCTTCAGTTTCTCCGTCGTCCTCATACAGGGTGAATGCCGTATCGCCGAGACCGTATATATTCACGGAAAGCTCGCTCCAATCCGCACCCTGCATAGGGGATTCGACCTTGCTTACGGGGATAGCCGCGCCCTTGCGGATATACACGGGCATCTCATCCGTTGTGCCCGTTACGGTCACGGTCTTGGGACCGGTTATCTCCTCGCCCGTAAACGCATTCACCCACGTTCCGTCGGGGATGAACACGGTACGGACGGAAGTGTTTTTTTCCGTTACCGGATCGCAGACAAGGTAGAGCACCGCGTGAGCCGATTTCTCGAAGTATTCAACGGTGATCTCATAGGTCTTTCCCGCCTCAAGCTTTTTTGAGGTGTTGACAAAGGGCTTGAGCTGATTTACAACGAAGCCGTTTGACCACAGCTTTCCGTCTATAAAAATTCTGGAGCCGTCATCCGCAAGTGTACCGATATAGCAATCATACTCGGGGGTTATAGTACCCGTATAGCGCGCGGTGAAGTAGTCGGCATTTACCTCGGGTGCGGGAGAGTTTCTATCCCAATTGAAGTCGATATTGCTTACGTTCTCCGTTTTCACGGGGGTTCCGCGGAAGTACGCACTCTCCGGCAGCTCCTTTGTCACGTTATAGTATCTTGCGGTAAGACCGACGTTGCCGTTTTCGTCCTTAAGCCAAGAGGAGGGAACGGTACCGTGTCCGTCTCCGCGTGTAGACCAGAAGGGTGCAACCAGTATATCCTCACCGATAAGATACTGCGAGTTATCAGATGCTTCGGCATATTCCGGATAATGGAAATCGAGGCGGCGCATAAGGGGCATACCGCTTTCGTAATTTTCGCGCGCAAGCATATAGTAGTACGGCATCAGATGGTAGCGCATATTAAGGAAATCCTTAACTATAGCCTCGGAATCCGAGCCGTAGCTCCACGGCAGATGCTCGTTTTTGGCAGACAGGGTGGAATGCACGCGGAAGGCGGGGGAGAACGCACCGTACTGCATCCAGCGAATAAAGTTGTTTTCCGTTACGGTATCATTATGTCTGAAGCCGCCGAGATCGCTTGACATATAGGGGGAAGCGCCGCTGACGCCGCCCAGCACCATATTCTCTATCTCTCGCTTAAGCTGAAGAGCATGTCCGTAAATATCGCCCGTCCACTGCACTCCGTATCTGTGGCCTATAACGGAGGGCTCGTTTAATATATAGCCGTTCTTTATCCAATCGACGTTTGAAAGCATCAGCACGCGCTCTTTATACTGTCCATCCTTGGTCTCCGCGTGGTATTTTTCCATAGTATCATAGTAAAGCACCTGACCTATAGTAGAGAAAAGCACGTCGCGGTAGGGGGTCTGTACGCGGTACGACCAGTTACGGTCATACCACCAGCCGTCAAGACCTATCTTCATAAGGGACTTTATTCCCTCGCTCTGCCACTTCAGCTCCGCGGGGTTTGTGATAAGCAGATCGGTTTTGTGCGTGTGGTCATTAAAGAGAACAAGCACGCCCGCATCCTCCGCATCCTTAAGAAAGCCCTCCATATCGGGGTACAGCTCGGTATTCACCTCATAGCCTACACCGCTTCCGCCGTTGCCGCCCACACTTGTGTTCTTCCACTCGGTATCGATTACTATCATATCGAGCGGGATCTCCTTTTCGCGGTACTTAGCTATCATTGCAAGCTTTTCTTTTGCGGTGTAGTTTGTCCACTTGGAGTACCACGAGCCGAGCGTGTTGATATCGGAAAGCATCGTGCTTCCCGTAAGCTCGGTAAATTCCTTTCTCAGCTTTGCACAATCGCCGAGGGGAATAAGCACGTATATATCCGTATTCTCCGTACGTGTCCAGCCGCTTGAAGCATCCTTGCTGCCGTTGTAGGTAAGGCCGCCCTCTGCGGGGATGATGCCGTTATCTATGAGCACAAAAGCATCGGGAGTAGCCGAGGGAGCGGGAAGCGAAGCGTAAAAGCCGTGCTTATCCGTTTCAAAATAATCGTATATCAGCTTTCCCTTTCTGTCAAATACCCGAACGGATGCCGCTGTTGCTCCGTTCTTCGGAATATTCACGGTAAAGCGGGGAGTGGAAAGAATGACCGTTTCGGCATCCTCATCATACGCAACGCACTCTCCGTCAAATACCCCTCTGTTATCTACTACAAGAGTATTTTTATCGGTAAACGCGCCGCCCGCGCTCTCTTCTATGCGGAGGATGCCGTCGGAGAGTATCTGGATACGCAGGGTATCCGTCTTATATGTATAAACTCCGCTTTCAATGGCAGTTTTTTCGGTAAGCTTTACCGTTTCCTTACACTTTTCGCAGGTCATAGTCGTTACCGTTCCTTTCTTTTCGGATGTATATACGTGCTCCGTACATTCCGCGGCGGCTTTGCTGACTCCGCAAACACCGCATATACCGTCGGCATAGCTGTGTCCGCCGTTCTCGTTTTGGCAATAATCGGAGATGCTTCCCTCTCTGTCGCCGTACCCTGCAAAAAGCTCGGTGTAGGTGGAAACGGCGGAAGCGCTTTCCCTGTTTACGTATATATCAAGGGAGGTCAGGCGCTTTCTTGCGTTATAATCAATGTATTTGCCTGTAAAGCTTATCTTGCCGTCCTTGATCACAAGGTTTGTATCAAAGGACGTAACGTCACTGTTCTGGTTGCCCATGTACATTTGATGTGAGATCGAAATATCACCGATAACGTAAATATCACAGCCCGAAGGAGAAACAAAGGAGGAAGTTCCCGTCGAACCCGCGATAAGGAAGCGCACGTGCACCTCGCCGCCTATCTCTATTGTTGCTTTGCCGGTTGATGTGACGTTCATACCGCGGTTAAAACCGCCGATAAACCAATAGCTTCCGCTTTTTACGGTGAGGTGATTGTCTCTTTCAAGATACCCCTCGCGCTCTCCGCCCGTTACACATCCGCCCATAAGGTAGATCTTGGTGCCGACTTCACCGCTAAGCTCGGCGGTGCTGTGCATCGTAAGCCCCTCACCCATCGTAAGGTGATAGCCGCGTGCACAGATGTTGATACCGCCCGTGTGCGCACCCGAGGATATCGTTATATCTTTTATCTCGGTATCTCCGCTTAAACTGAATTCGTAAATTCCGCTGAATAACAATACAGCGGCTTCATCATATCCGCGCAGGGTTATCTTACCTGCGTGTTCGGGCTCAACGAATGCGTTACGCGCAGTCCCTTCCCTGTTGAGCGGAACGCGGTAGTTTCCGATCACCACTATCTCGCCGCCATCGACAAGCACCTTATAGGCATCGGCAAGCGACCCAAGCGGTGCATCCGATGAAGCGCCGTCTCCCCTTCCGCCCGTTTTTACGTACACACGCTCGGGCGCATCCTTCTTGTCAAAAGCAGTCAGCCCCATAACACAAATACTCATAGCAAAAACGGCAAGAAAAATACTGAAAAGCTTTTTCATACCTACCTCCGTTTGATTTTTCATATACATTCTATCAAACAAAAAGCACCGTATCTATTGCATTTTGCTATGTATATTTGTTAAAATGATATTAGGAGGTGGATAAATGAAGCCATATCACATTAATTTCAAAGTGTATGACAAGCACCTGCCGCATCTTTCGCCCATTATGGCGGGAAAACAGCAATGCTACCCGAATTACACCTTCGGGCCCGTGATGCGGAGATATTATATAATCGAATACATCATAAGAGGCCGCGGCGAATACATAGTAAACGGACGGAGCCACATCGCAAGTGCGGGCGAAGCATTTATAATAAAGCCGTACGATGTGCATATTCTTCGTGCCGACACGGATGACCCGTGGGAATACGTGTGGGTCGGATTTACAACAGATATGAAGCTGCCGCAGGCTCTTGCCGAAAATTACGTTTTTGATGCAAGTATAGCAAGGGACGTTTTTCTGCGGCTTGCAGACGGCAATCACGCAGAACGCACAACTGCGGATTATGCCTCCGCAGTTTACGAAGTATTTGCAAGATTTTATGAATCCGAATCCGACGTACAAGCACCGGAGATCGATGCTATCGACCGTGCCGTATCCATAATACGCAAGGAATATGCAACGGTTACGGTAAACGGGCTCTCCGAAAGGCTTTTTATGAACCGTTCGTATTTCGGCGCGCGCTTTAAAAAGAAAACGGGAATGTCCCCGAAGCAGTACATCGATAACACACGGCTGAGCACCGCGGCAATGATGATGTGCGAGCTCGGATACACCGTTACGCAGGCGGCTCTCGCCACAGGCTATTCCGACGTTATGAGCTTTTCACGGATGTACAAAAAGCATTTCGGAAGATCGCCCCGAAGCAATGTGGAAGCACATGCTTCAAACAAAAAGACAATCGTTCTGAAATAAAAAAGGCGCCAAGGAGACCCTTCGTAATAAAGTTGTCTCCATTGAACCTTACAGAATCGTCCTTTCAAAAATCTGCATTTCCCAAAACCAAAAAACTATTGATTTTGGGAAGTGAAAGTGCTATGATAACTTTGCGAGGTGATTTCTATGAAACTGATCGAAAGAAAACAATACCTAGATAAAATGATAGGCGTTATCGGAACTCCCGACATTAAAGTACTGACAGGTGTACGTCGTTCCGGCAAATCGAAGTTGTTGGAGGCTTTCAAGGCCTATGTACAAAAGAATATTGCTGACGCCAATATTATCCATATCAATTTTAATCTGTCTAAATATGATAACTTAAAAGAATACAAGGCTCTTAACGAATATATTGAAAACAATTATGCAGAGGGCAAAGAGAATTTCGTTTTAATTGACGAGATTCAAATGTGTGATAATTTTGAGCTTTGTATCAACAACCTTCACGCAACCGAGCTGTACGATATTTATATCACGGGTTCCAATGCCTTCTTGCTTAGTTCTGATTTGGCAACTTTGTTTACCGGCAGAACCTTTGAAATCAAGGTATATCCGTTCTCCTTTGCCGAGTATGTTCATTATTTTGGACTTTCGGACAAATATATTGCCTTTGATAACTATATGCTTGAAGGTGGTATGTCCGGTTCTTATCTGTATAAAGAGCAGGAAGATAAATATGACTATATAGAAGCCGTTTTTGACACCTTAATTTTAAGAGATATACGGCAAAAGTATAAAATCAAAAATCCTGCTTTGATGGACAGAATTTCCCAATTCTTGATGGATAACGTATCCAACTTAACCTCAGCGAGAAGTATCACCGACACACTCACCTCGAACAAAGATAAAATCAATCATAAAACGGTTGGTAATTATCTGAATTATCTTTGCAACGCTTTTGCTTTCTATAAGTTTCGCAGATACGATATTAAAGGCAAGAAGTATCTTGCTTCTAACGATAAGTATTATTTGAGCGATCACACCTTCCGTTATGCCAAGCTCGGCACTAAAAACTTAAATAACGGCAGAGTGATTGAAAATATTGTTGCAATGGAATTGCTCAGACGCGGTTACGAGGTTTATGTCGGCGTCTTATATAAAAAAGAGATCGACTTTGTGGCTCTTAAAAGAAACGAGAAAATTTATATTCAAGTTTCGGATAATATAACTCATCCCGATACTTTTAGTCGTGAGGTAGAGCCTCTGCTTAAAATCAAGGATGCCTATCCCAAAATGGTGATAGCAAGAACAAGAAATCCCGAATATCAATATGAGGGTGTTAAGATCGTAGATGTGGCAGACTGGCTGCTGAACAAATAACCGCTTCCCAAAAATGAAAGCCTTGTAATCTTGGGAAGCGGAACATTGATGAACTCGCAGTCAGCATATCAATTATTCAGTTTAGATACAAGAATCAAGCGTTGGGGCGCGTTCCTTACGGAGGGTGCCCCAAGCGCCTTTTTGATTCAGACTGTTCCCTTTATTACCACAACTGCGGTACCGGGGGTAGAGGTGTACACTCCCGTTTCGGGATCCTGAGTGAAGGTCGCGCCGGGAACGGTGATAACACCTGCTACGGTGGCAAACTCGCCCGTTTCCTCGTTGTAGGTGTACTGGTCCTCGGTAAGCTCCACTCCGTCAATGGTGACGCTTTCAATGGTGATCGGAGGATCAAAGGTATCGGAAAGAATAACGTTATCCTCGCAGGTCGCATCACAGCATCCGCTGTTTGCAATGGTGATGGTGTAGGTTATATCGCCGTTGCAGGGTACGGTACCGGGGCACAGCGCCTTCTCGATAGTAAGAAGGGGCTCGCATACCGCTTCGATAGTTTCGCTGTCCTCTGCTCCGCAAGAGGTTGCGGTAGCGGTGTTTGTGATGCTTCCGCCGGGACAGGGGGGAGCGTAATCGTTAACTCTGACAGCGTAAACAAGCAGTCCGTTACCGCCTGCGGGAACGTCGATTCCCTCAAACGTAAGGGGAGACTGCGAGCTTACCTCTGGAGCATCGGCAGGCACACCGTTTACAAAATACTGCACGGTGCCCTCAAGATAAGTGAGGGGAACCAGAGTTCCGTCGCCGAAGGGGTATTCGCCGAGATCGTCTGTGACGGTGAGATCCTCGATATCCTCGGTGCCTGTGTTTATGATGCTGATAACGTAGCTTACTATATCGTTTACGCTGTACACGGAGCGTACCGCGGTCTTTGTTAAGGTGACTACCTCCACCACCTCGCCTGTTACGGTGTTGGAGTTTACTGTTCTGTTGTTATAGGAAAGAGTTGCTCTGTTTGTAAAAACAGCCATATTGTTCCTCCAAAGTTTTTTGAGGTTGCCCTCAGGACAGTATATTAAAAAAAGAAAGTTCTGTGAACTTTCTTTTTTTAATACGCGTTGCAAATTCGCTGAATTTGCAACATATCGCAACCGCGCGCAGCGCGGGTATATCGCATTTTGCGGAACGCAAAATATATCGCGCCGTGTTTTCACGGCATATCGCTTTTTATTCGAGCTTACCGCACACGAAAATGGGCTCTATTCCGTATCTTTTAGCATAGTCGATTGCAATCTTCGTACCGCTTTTGCGATTTTTCGGCGCTTCTTCTTCGTTGTAATATACTATGCAATACCTGCTCCTCTTTATCATTTCAATATTTCGCTCGACGTACACTGTTTTTCCCGAACTATTATATTTTCGGGATAATAGGTTTCGTCGTAAATTTTAAGGAGCGATCTCTCATACCAATCGTTGATATACGGATATTCTGCCCTCACGTAAATTCGCTTTATGTGAGGGTGCTTTTCCTTTAGCTTTGTTACGGTTTCAAGGCACAAGCGGTCAAAACATCCTTTCCCGCAAAACAAAAAGGTTTTTACTCCTTTATTAACAATAAGTTTTTTAATTTCAAAATACAGCTTTTCTCTCAGACCCTCCGTCACAGACATACTTTTGTGACCGAAAAAACAACAGGTGTTTTCTTGCATATATTCTTCTCCAAAGTAAATATATTTTTACTTAGTATACATTATCATTCACTTTATGTAAATATATCTGCAGTTATTGTCTATAATATTTCGCTCGTTTTTTCGGTAAAATATACACATGAAGAAAAGAAGGGCTATAAAATGAAGACAGAATTTCCGGATAAGTATATTACGCTTGGATTAAAGATCGCATATTACAGAAGGAAAGCGGGCTATACGCAAGAATATTTTGCCGAGCTGATCGGCAAAAGCGTCAGCTTTGTCGGTCAAGTAGAGGGAACAGGCACCGTCCGAGGTGTATCCCTTGAAACCTTATTTAAGATAGCTCAGGTTTTGAAAACAACTCCTTCCAAGTTGTTGGAAGAGGATTGATGCAACAGAAGATGATTAAAAAACGGCGGGAGGAGCAAGCCCCTCCCCTACGCAAAACAAGAGCATCGCCGCGGCGATGCTCTTGTTTTTTTCGCTGATATTAGATTTGCCTATTCATATCGCGGCGGGGGGCTTGCTCCCGCCGTGCCTCGCCCGGAATATCGCAAAATCAAAAACGGCGATATGTTCGCAAGCGAACGCGATATATTTTCCATTCTGTAAAATGCGATATTGCCTCACGCCGTTCGGCAGCGATATGACCTCGCTTTGCTCGGTCACGGAGAAATAAATTCCCTTAGGAATTTATTTCTCCATCCACTCCCGCGTCTTTTCAAGCGCAAGCTTCAGATACTGTCCCGTATACGATTTTTCGCACTCGGCTATCCTTTCGGGTGTTCCGGTGCAAACGACCGTTCCGCCGCCGTCTCCACCCTCGGGGCCGAGGTCGATAACGTAGTCGGCGCATTTTATTACGTCCAAATTATGCTCGATAACGAGCACGGTGTTACCCGCGTCCACAAGTCTTTCAAGCACCTCAAGAAGATGCCTTACGTCTGCCGCCGCAAGTCCCGTTGTCGGCTCGTCGAGCACGTAAATGGTCTTGCCCGTACTGCGCTTTGCAAGCTCGTACGCAAGCTTCACGCGCTGTGCTTCACCGCCCGAGAAGGTGGTGGCGCTCTGACCTATCTTTACGTAGCCGAGACCCACGTCGCAAAGCGTTGAGAGCTTGCGCGCAATGGCGGGAATGTCTGCAAAAAATGCAAGGCCTTCCTCTATCGTCATATCAAGCACGTCGCTGATATTCTTGCCCTTGAACTTCACCTCAAGCGTGTCGCGGTTATAGCGCTTACCGCCGCACACGTCGCATTTTACGTAAACATCGGGGAGAAAATGCATCTCGATGCACTTCACACCGTCACCCTGACAGGCCTCGCATCTTCCGCCCGAGACGTTAAAGGAGAAGCGTCCCTGCGTATAGCCTCTCTGCTTTGCATCCTTTGTTTGCGCAAACAGCGCGCGGATGTCGTTGAAAACTCCCGTGTAGGTCGCGGGATTCGAGCGCGGTGTCCTTCCTATGGGGCTTTGGTCGATGCAGATCACCTTGTCAAGATGCTCCACACCCTCCATGCTGTCGTATTTACCGGGCTGTGTAAAGGCGCGGTTCAGCTTTGCCGCAAGCGCACGGTGGATTATCATATTTACAAGCGACGATTTACCCGAGCCCGAAACACCCGTAACGGCAACAAAACAACCAAGCGGAATTTTTATATTTACATTTTTAAGATTAT
>JAZQFL010000212.1:0-11999 GCA_045539485.1 Eubacteriales bacterium | reverse complement strand
ACCATATTGACGATAATTACGCACGGGCCGGTGGGGAGGCCGAGGAGACAGCCCGCAAAAAATCCGATAACAAAGCACAAAACGGACACCGCGCCCGCGATGCAAATTACTCTGCGGAAGCTACCCGCAAGCCGCATGGCCGTAAGTGCGGGGAACACAACGAGCGCACTTATCATAATGCTTCCGATAAGCTTCATTCCCACCACGATAACAACGGCGGTAAGCATGGCGATAAGCAGATTGCAGAAGGAAACGGGCGCGCCCGATGCCTTTGCAAAGCCTTCGTCAAAGGTTACGGAGAACACAAGCCGGTAAAAAATAAGATAAAGCGCAATAACGAGCACGGACATAACGATAGAAATTATAAGATCCTTGTCGTTTAATGTAACAACGGATGCAGAGCCGAAAAGGCTGTTACATATATCGGAGGTCATCGTGCCTTGCGCGAATGTGAATATAACAACGCCCACGGCAACAGCGCCCGTGGAAACAACGGCGGTTGCGGCATCGCCCTTCATCATTCCGCTTTCCGTCAGCTTCATAAGAAGAAAAGCGGCAAAAATAACTATCGGAATGGAAATTTCAAGCGAATTTGTTGCGTTTAGTCCGAATGCGGCGGCAACGGAAAGTGCAAAAAAGCCAACGTGGCTGAGTCCGTCGCCTATCATGGAGTAGCGTCTGAGAACAAGCGAAACGCCAAGAACTGCCGCACAAAGCGAAACAAGTCCGCCCACAACAAGCGCGCGCAGTACAACACCGCGTATCATAGGGTCGGAAAAAATACCGGAAAAGCTCACTGTACCTTTCTCCTTTCCCCGCTGTGGTGATGGTGGTCGTCTGCGCAGAGGTATTTTTTGCCTATCTCGGAATCAAGATAGCCGTTAACGTCACCGAAAAATTCCGCACCGCCGCCGCCGAGGTGCAGTATCTTGCTTGCGCTGTGGCAGGCGCGCTCGGGCGCGTGGGAAACGGAGATAACGGTAAGTCCCTCTTTTTTGTTTTTTTCTTCAATTATGGAGTAAAGCTCCGCACTTACAAGGGGGTCAAGGCCCGTTACGGGCTCGTCAAGCACCAGCAGCTTTTTTGCGGCACAGAATGCGCGCGCAAGCAGAACCCTTTGCTGTTGACCGCCGGAGAGTGCGGCAAAGCTCTTGTTTTTAATCTCGGTAATGCCCAAAAGAGCCATATTTTTCTCTGCCTCGCGGCGGTTTTCTGCCTTTATAAAGCCCATGGAGCGCGCAAGAGTGCCCGATAGGACGATCTCATAGACCGAGGCGGGAAAATCCTTCTGCGCCGCGCTCTGCTGAGGAAGATATCCTATCTCGCTCCGCTTAACTCCGTCATAGATTATCTCGCCGCCAACGGGTCTTATCAGCCCCATAAGCGCCTTGATAAGCGTGCTTTTTCCGCTTCCGTTCTCACCGAGTATGCAAAGGCAGTCACCTTCGTCCGCATATATATCGAGGTTTGAAACGACAGCCTGCTTTTCGTAGGAAAGCGTCAAACCCTTACAGGTCAGGATTCTCTTCACTTCATTGCCTCCGTCAGCGCTTCAAGATTTTTCTCCATAAGGGAGAGATACGTCTCCCCTCTTTTAAATTCCTCTGCCGTCAGGCTGTGGCAGGAATGCAGGGTAAGCACCTTTGCTCCCGTTTCCTCCGCAAGCCAATTTGCAACCGTGTTAGTGGAAAACTCCACCGTAAGCACAACACCAAGGTTATTTTCCTTTATTTTTCCGGAAAGTGCGGAAAGTATTGCAAGGCTGGGCTCGCTTTGAGTGGAACAGCCGTCAAATGCGGCATAATGCTCTATACCGTAGTGCTCGCACAGATAGCGGAAGGGGAATTTTTCCGCAAAAACTATCATTCTGTTTTTCGCATTTGCGGCGGCGGCTTCGAATTTTTTATCAAGCTCCGTGAGCTTACCGACGTACTTTGCGCAGTTTTCGGTGTAAATTGCGCTGTTTTCGGAATCAATTTTAACGAGTGCGTCCTTTATAGCCTCGGAAATAAGCACCGCATTCTTCGGGCTTGTCCACACGTGCTGATCGACGGTGCATTCGTGTTCGTGCTCGCCGTGCTCTTCCTCGGCAATGGCGGTAACCGCGTCAAGCATACAAACGGTCGGTATATCTGTTCCCTCAAGTGCGGTAAGCACCCAGCCGTCTATATCTCCGCCAACGTAGATAACAAGGTCGGCGCTTCTCAGCTTTGCCATATCCGCAACCGTTGCTTCGTATGAATGCGCCTCCTTGCCGGGGGGAACGAGCAGGGTGACGTTTGCATTTTCTCCCGCGATATTACGGGCAAAATCGTACTGCGGAAATATGGTGCAAACGATGTTAAGTCCGTCATTTTCCTCGCCTTTTTCACACGAAACGGCAGAAAAAAGGCAAAAAACGCACATAATAAGTATAAAAAGCTTGGTCTTCATTTTTTCTCCTTTCCGGCACATGCGGCACATCTGCCGTACAGCACTGTTTTTGCATTATCAAGGTCAAAGCCGTGATGTGTGCCGATGTGCTCGATAAGCTCCTGCCCGTGCTCGCATTTCATATGCTCCACACAGCCGCAGAGGCGGCACTTGAGGTGGAAAGCACAGTCGCATCCGCCCTTCCCGGCGGAGCGGTAAATGTAAGAGCCGTCCTCTGCTCTGAAACGCAAAAGAAGCCCCTCGTCGCACAGCGCGGCAAGGCGGCGGTAAACGGTGCTGACGGGAACTCCGTCAAGCCTTTTCGTTATTTCGTCGGTAGTTAAAGTAATATCGCCGCCCTCAAAAAGCGCAAGCACCTCTCGGCGGCTCTTGGTATTATAATTCATTTTGCCCCTCAATATGAGAACTGTTCTCATATTGTAACAGCAAAATGTGTATTTGTCAATAATTATATATATTTACAAAACAAAATAGATGTGTTAAAATGAAATCGCAATTATTTATAAAAGAGGAATCTATGGATCTTTACGAAAGACTTAAAAACGACGAAAGCATAAAAACATACATTACCCGCGCGGATGAGGCGCTGAAGGTGCTCGGATATACCGAGCACAGCTTTGCGCACGTTACCCGCGTTGCGGAAACGGCAAATTATATACTGCAGACCATGGGATATTCCGAAAAGGATTGCGAGCTTGCCCGTGCGGCGGGTTATCTGCATGATATCGGAAATCTCGTTAACCGCTCCGAGCACAGCCAAAGCGGTGCCGTTATGGCATTCCGTATTCTTGACCGTTACGGAATACCCGCGGAGGACATTGCCACCATCGTGTGCGCGATAGGAAACCACGACGAGGGTACGGGCGTGCCCGTAAACGCAGTTGCCGCCGCGCTTATCCTTGCGGATAAATCGGACGTGCGCCACAGCCGCGTACGCAATATCGACCCCGCATCATTTGACATCCACGACCGCGTGAATTATTCGGTAAAGGAATCGGAATTAAAGATAAACCGCGACCGCACGATAATCAAATTAAAGCTGTTTATCGACACTCAAAAGGGCTCGATAATGGATTATTTTGAAATATTCCTTGAAAGAATGATATTGTGCCGTAAGGCGGCGGAGACTCTCGGATTGGAGTTCAAACTTATTATCAACGAGCAACAACTTATATAGTCCGCAAAAGAGGTAACAAAATGGCAGACAAAGAAAACACAGGCTACAATTGCGACACCTGCGAATATTACGTATACGACGAGGATTGGGAGGAGTACGTATGCGCCATGCGTCTTGATGAGGACGAAATGGCACGGTATCTCAATTCCAAATCGCAAAAATGCATCTATTACAAGTTTTACGACGAGTATAAAACGGTGCAGAAGCAGAATTAGATCAATTACAAAAACACGGCGGGAGCAACCCCCCGCCCTACAGCAACCTTTGATCTTGGTCGTAGGGCGGGGGCTTGCTTCCCCCGTTAATTTACGGCATTTTATTCCGCAACGAAAATATAAGGATAAATATCCTGTCCTGCGGGGATGAAATACACCTCCGCGTCGGGTCTTTTTGCGTTTATCTTTTCGGTAAGCTCGTTCTGCTCGTTCTCATTTGCGTCCTTGCCGCAGAAAACGGTAAGCATATATCGGTTTTCGAGCATCATATCCGCAAGTATTTCTGCCGCTTTCAGGCGCTCCTTTGCGGAAACAACGACTTCCTTTTCGATAATGCCGATGGTATCGCCGTTTTTGATATGCACGCCGTTGAGGTCTGCATCGCGTATGGAGGGGGAGACGTATCCGGAGATAACCGCCTTCATCGCCTCTCTCATTCCGCTCTCGATCTCGGATGCATTATCGCTTGAAAGATCGGCTGTGGAAAGTGCAACGTAACCCATTCCGATGTTCTTGGAGGGGATAACGTGCACTTCGGCGTCCTTATAAAGCTCTGCCGCCTGACTTGCCGCCATAAGCACGTTGCCGTTATTGGGAAACACAAAGATATGCTCGGCATAAATACGGGCAAAGGCATCAAGGAACTCGTTTGTGGAGGGGTTGTGCGTCTGTCCGCCGTAGATTATCTCATCGGCGCCGAGCTCGCGGTAAAGCGCTTCAACACCATCGCCGTTACAAACGGCAACAACGGCATTCTGCTTCTTTACCTTGGGCTTGGGTGCTTCCTGAGGGCCTTCCAGCTTTTCGCCGTTTTCAAGGCTTGTGTGCTGTACGGACATATTCTCTATCTTAACGGAAAGGAATTCGCCGTATTTTCTGCAGTGCTCCAGTACCTTTTCGGGGGTAAGGGTGTGCACGTGCAGCTTTATGATAGTTTCGGTCTTAAATGCAACGATTGAATCTCCGATAGAGGCAAGGAACACCTTAAGTGCTTCAACGTCGAAGTTGTCGGGGTCGCATTTTTTGTTCTGCAGCTGTAAAAGCGCCTCGGTGCAGTAGCCGTAGGTCATTTCGCTGTCTGCATTAAAGGAGGTATTGAGGAAGGATGCGGGCTTTTCAACGGGTGCATCGCCGCCCTCTATCTCCTCGCCGTTAAGCACGCGGTTAAAGCCGTCGATAATGTAGAAAAGTCCTGCTCCGCCGCTGTCAACAACGCCTGCCTCCTTAAGTGTGGAAAGCAGCTCGGGAGTGCGCTCAAGCGAATCGTGCATTTCCTTCGCAAGGTCTGCAAAGTAGGTGCGGATGGTGCTTTTATCGGTAATGCGGCTGTTAGCAAATTCAACAGCCTCGCGCGCAACGGTAAGTATGGTTCCCTCGGTAGGTGTCATAACAGAGCCGTACGCCTGCTCAACACCCTTCTCGAGAGCTTTGCCCATGGCGCGGGGGTCTGCCTTTTCCACACCCTCAAGTCCCTTGGAGGTTCCAGCAAAGAACTGCGAAAGGATAACTCCGCTGTTACCGCGTGCGCCAAGGAGCATTCCGTGGCTCAGAACCTTCATAACCTCGGCGATATCGTCCGTTTCAAGCGTTTCGAGTGCGGCAATACCGCTTTCAATTGTCATGCGCATATTGTCGCCCGTATCTCCGTCGGGAACGGGGAACACGTTAAGGTCATTTACCTTTTTGGCATTTCTGCGGAGCAGTGCGGCACCGCCTGCCGCCATTTTGGAAAGCAGAATACCGCCAAGGTATTTCAGGCTCTCTGTTTTTGTTTTCTTTTTGGTGGTCTTCTCGGTCTTCTCACCCTTGAACATAGATGTCTCTCCTTATCTTTCCTTACCCACAAAGAACAAAGCAAGTGTTCCGGGGCCGGAATGTGCACCGATAACGGGGCCGACGTCCGTAATTATCTCGGTTTTAACACCGTGCTTACTTTCGATCATGGACGCAAGCAGCTCTGCATCCTTAATGCAATCGCTGTGGCTTATGTATACTCTGCCCTCATTCGGGGTAACGGCAAGCTCGGTATATTTATTTGCAAGTGCGGTAATTGCGGTCTTTCTGCCGCGTACCTTGTCTACGTTTACAAGATGTCCCTCATCGTCAACGTGCAAAACGGGCTTGATTCCGAGCGCATTTCCGAAGAAAGCCGCCGCAGGGCTGATCCTTCCGCCGCGCTTCAGATATACAAGGTCATCGACCGTGAACCAATGGCAGTTGCCCGCAACAAGGCCTCTCGCATAGTCTGCGCACTCGGAAAAGGTCGCGCCCTCTTCCTTCTTATCTGCAACCGCGCGTATCATAATACCGATGCCCGCAGAAGCGGAAAGTGTGTCGATAACCTCGATCTTGCAATCGGGATGCGCTTCACACACCTCTTTTGCGGCAATGCGCGCGCTGTTGCAGGTGGTGGAAAGTCCGGAGGAAAAGCCGAGGTAGAGAATGTCCTTTCCCTCGCTTACTATAGCTTCAAATGACTCGCGGAAGCTTTCGCTGTTTACAGCGGCAGTTTTTGCAACACCGCCGTCGCGCATCTTCTGATAAAACTCGCCGATGGGCATATCGTGGTTGCCGTATTCCTTATCCTCTCCCTCAAAGCGGAAGGTAAGGGATTTAAAGGGAACCCCCCAGCTTTTAAGTATCTCGGGGCTTATGTCGCATGCGGAATCGGCAAATATAACGAAGTCTTTCATATTATCTCCTTAGCGCCTTTCGGCTATAGGATAGTATTCCCATAATATTCTGGGTATAGTATACAACACAAATGTTCACTTGTCAACATTATTTCTCGTGCCCGTAGGGCATATCGCGCGGCAGGCATATCGAACAGCGCGGCCTTGTGGCGCGCGATACGCGCATCAGCGCATATCGCAAATCCCGCAAGGGATTTATATCGCTGCGCGCCGCGTTGCGGCGCGCTACGCCTCAAGCTCGCGCTTCAGTCTGTCTATATCCTCTCCGTCGGGGCATAGTGTACTGTAGCGCATACCGCAGTACATATCAAGTACCTCGCCCTCGGCGCCATCAGCGTTTATACGCTCGCGGATAACAGCGGGTGTTTCGCTTGCAAGGATGCGCTCTCCGTTTTTGATGCGCTTTGTAATTATCGCGCGGTAGAGGTAACCGAGGCGCTGTTTTTCGTTTTTCAGGTTTTTCCACTTCGGCGGTCTTTTTTTCTTGTTTTCAACCTTTTCTCTGCCGAAGTTGAAGATAATACTGCTCTTTCCGCCAAGCTCGGAATTACTGCCAAAGCCCCATTTTTCAAGCGCACGGAAAAGCTTTACACCGTATTTAGCATACAGCCTTCTTGCAACCGCACTTACCTTGTCGCGCCATTTGCTGCGCCAAAGGAATATGAACAGCTTATAGGCGGTAACGGCAAAAACGCAGGCAAGCGCCAAAAATACGGGGAAAAGTATACGGTGGCGCATATATACGCCCGCATACCAATAAAATATCGCGGCATCTGCGGCGAAAAGCGCAAAGATCGCAGTACCCCAATAGGTAAGCAGGAGGGCTTTTATCTTTTCTTTCATTTTATGCCTCCCGTGCCGTTTGTAATGTCAAGTACCGTGATATTATATCCCGCGCTCTTGAATTCTCCGACAGTCTTTGCGGTCTGGTCGCTTATGTAGGTGCAAATGAAGTAAAAATCCACGTTTCTGGGGGAAACGGGAAGGGCAGAGCGCACAAGCGCGTCAAAGGAATACGTGCGCTGTGCGTAGTAGGACATCTCCGCAAAGCATTCAAGTATCTCCTTTGTCTGTGCCGCGCCGCTTCCGCAGGGAACTACGGTGCTTTGGTTATCCTTTGTGGGTGTGTTTGCGGCAAAGCCTACGCGTCCGCCGTTTTTGACCGTTTCGCAGAAAAGGTAGCATGCGGCATTAAGCGCGCTTTCGTAGACCTCCTTGCTCTCCTCGGGGGAAAAGCCGTTTTCGCTGTACGAGGCGCAGTCAAGGAGTATCATCGTGTCGTAATTGCGCGAGCTTTCGTATTCGTTTGTCATCAGCGTGCGCATTCCGTTTGTAAATGCGTGTGCGCTCGCCTTGAAGTTGATGCTTCGCATCGGGTCGCCCGCGCGGTATTCGCGTATGCCCGCGTAGCAGAAGGGATCCTCGGGTATTCTGCGGTGGGAGATCATCTCACCTGCGCGGTAGATATCGGAATCCATATCAAAGCGCAATTTCGAGCAATCGGGGTAAACGTAGATGCGCGCACTGCATTCAAGCTCGTAAAAGGTCTTGCGGTAAACTACCTCCGCGTTTTCAATGCGGTAGTAGCCGCGCTTGTCGGAGCGCACGGTGTGCACCTTTTTAACAGTAGAACGCGGAAGCAGGTGGAAAACGCTCGTCTTTTTGCTGTAGGAGGAGCAGTATACGCCGTCCACCGTCAGTCCCTCGGGCATAAAAAACTCGTATCTGACGAAAAAGAGGGGAACAAGCGTGGGGTTTGTAACCGTTTCGGTAAGCGTAAATTCCTCACCAGCAAACGCCCCGTCGCTTGAAAATGCGCGGTTATAGAGGCAGCAGCCTATGTATTTGGTTTTAACGCTTACGTACCATATGCGAAGCAAAACAGCTATTGCCGCAATGATAAGCAGCGCGCATGCCCACGGAGTCGTGAACAGCCAAGTGAGAAATAGTTTTACGTATTGCATAATGTACCAATCGTAGGGGAGGGGCTTGCTCCTCCCGCTGTTGAAAACCGCCCGCGAGATCCCGCGCTTTGCGCGCCTCCGCTTCGCTTCGGTTCGGCTACGCTACGCTTCGCTTCGGTTCGGCTACGCTACGCTTCGCTCCTATCATCGCCTCCGTGGGAGGCAGCTCCCGTTGGTCGCGTCTATCTCGCTTGCGCGAGATTCGCTTGGATGACAGCGGGGCGGTTTTCTTCCTTAATTATTCATTATTCATCATTCACTATTCATTATTCATTAATTTTCACGCTCTGCGTGAAAATTCAATTTGCTCGGACGGCACAGGTGTGCTTTCAAGTATCTTTTCAATAAAGGTCTTTGCCTTGTTCTTATCGGTGCCGAATGAGTTGCGGAATACTATTCTGTGAGAAAGTACGGGTATTGCGGCATCCTTGATATCGTCGGGGATAACGTGGTCTCTGCCTCTTATTGCCGCAAAGCCGCGTGCGACCCATAAAAGGTGGATAAGCGCACGGGGGCTGACACCGAGCAGTATCTCCGCGCCCGCGCGGGTGCTCTCGCATATCGTGGTCGCGTAATCAAGTATATCGCCGCAAACGTAGATACCTTCAAGCTCGCGGGAGGCGGCCAGCACCTCGTCGGCAGTAACTGTGGTAAGCGCGGGTCGATCTGCGGCATTCAGCTTGCGGCGCAGTATCTCAATATTTTCGCTGTGTGAGGGATATCCCATGTCCGTTTTGATAAGAAAACGGTCAAGCTGTGCCTCGGGCAGCTCAAAGGTACCCTTGGTCTCAAGGGGGTTCTGCGTTGCGATTACCATAAAGGGAGAGGGAATGGGGTATGTTTTTCCGTCAACGGATACCTGCCTTTCCTCCATACATTCAAGCAGACCTGCCTGAGTTTTCGGCATTGCACGGTTCACTTCGTCCGCAAGCAAAATACCCGTAAACACAGGTCCGGGAATAAAGCGGAATTCCGAGAGCTTCATATCGAAGAAGTTAACGCCGATAAGGTCGGAGGGGAGCATATCGGGCACGCACTGCACACGCTTGAAATCAAGCGAGAGGGAAGCGGCAAAGGTCTTGGCAAAGACGGTCTTGCCCGTGCCGGGAACGTCATCAAGCAGCATATGTCCGCCGCAAAGCAGAGAGATAACGGCAAGCTCGCATACGCGCTCCTTGCCTACGATAACCGAAGAAAGATTGTTCTTTAACGTCTCATAAACCTTTTGTACGTTTTCGTTCATTTCTGTATCCTCAGCAATTTTTTTGCATTTTCGCCCAAAATAAGGCGGTATTCTTCATCGGTGAGATCGAATTTCAGCAGTCTTTCCAGCTCCTCACTTGGGCGGTTATATGGAAAATCGGAGCCGAACATAACTCTCTCGGCGCCATAGCGGCGCACAAGCTCATGGCCGAATTCGGGTGTAAAATACAGTGTAGAGGAGGAGCTGTCAACCATCAGATTCGGGTATTTTGCAAGGCGCTTACTTGCCTCGTCCCAAACTGTGTAGCCGCCCATGTGGGCGCAGATGACCGTAAGGTCGGGGTTGTTTTTGAGCACGTTTTCCATACGGTTGGGGTTGGTAAAATCGTAGCGGTCGTCGCCTGCGTGAAGCAAAATGGGCAGATGTGCATCAGCGCACAGACGGTATATCCTATCCATGCGGGGGTCATCTACCGCAATGCCTATAAAGTCATTGTGTATCTTAACACCGCGAAGACCGAGCGCAAGCAGGTTTTCGACCTCCTTTTCGCTGTTTTCGGAATCGGGGTGCAAAGTGCCGAAGCCCACAAAATTTGCGGGATGCTCATTTACCGTATCGGCAATAAATTTGTTGATACTGTCAACCTGATGGGGCACAGTCGCTGCAGATTGGATGAGGGTCAGGTCGATGCCTGCCTCCTTTTGCAGCTCGATTATCTCATCGGCAGTTCCTACGCAGGAAGAGACTCCGCCGTAAAACACGCCGATAGCCTTTGCCGCCTTTGCCGCAATTGGCGCCGGATAACAGTGGCAGTGTGCGTCTATAACAAAATTTCCGTTTTTCATAGGACCTCCAAAAAGTGTGCAAGAAAAAATATACAATAATATTATTATACAACGATGTGAACGTTATGTCAACGCGAAAGAATAACGAAAAACACAATAACGTTTGCGGATTATTACATTGCTAACCATTTATTTGATGCGTATAATGAAGACGATGACCGATTTTTACAATAGAGGTGCTTATGAAAAGAGAGGAATACGTTAGTCCGCGCGCAGAGATCATCATCTGCGAAAGCACGGTTCAAACCCTTGACCCCAATTCGGGCTCGGGCGAAGGATCTGTTGTTATGTTGAGCTGGCTTATCGGATAAGGAGATGCGGATATGAAAAGACTGAACAGAATCTTTTGCTTTGTTTTATGTGTAATAACGTGCATTTTTGTGCTTCCGGTTTTTGCCCTAGAATGTGAACACACGTACCAAAACGTAATGTCAGGGGACGAGTTTGCATACTACGGCTGTCCTGAGTGCGGAACTATCGTTGATACCTCGCCTGTTATTTATTTCAGTAATATAGGCGGAAAAGATACAAACGATGGCTTTACGGATAAAACACCCGTAAAGACCATGGTTAAGGCATTTGAAAAGCTTGCAACGTACGGTGTGGGCGGTACTGCGGTTATGTGCGGTCAGTCGCTTATCACCGGTCAAACCTTCAACCTTGCCGATGCGGGCGATACCGTTACGGTAACTTCATATTATAACAAGGTGGACTACCGCACAACAAACAAGGCGTGTCTTATAACCGTGTGGACGCTCTATTTAAACAGCGACGTGGTTTTTGACAACGTCAGTTTTATTGCTACTACCAGTGCAAAGCCGTGGTATCTGCAGTATAATGACCTTGTGGTAAACAGCACATGCGGACTTTATACCAATATCGGCGGCACCAATGCTTATACGGAGACCAAGCCTCCGGTTGCGGGAGAGGAGACCGTATCGTTCTGCACCAATATTACCACGGGATATAAAAGCGATGCGGCAGCCATTGCATCCGGAAAAACCAAGGAAGAGCAAACCGTAATTATTAATGCCGCTTCCTTTAACATTCTTGCCGGAAACAAGACAGCCGGTACAACGGTAGGCGAGTTCTGCCACAAGTCAGGCCCCGATGCTTCGCTTACCACCCTGCCTGAGGTAAGAACGAATATCTATATCGGAGAGAATGCCTCAATAGGCGCTATCGACCTTTTCCCCGTAAATAATCAAACAACCAAGGTGTATTTCACCGACGGACGTACCAATCTTTCGTACCGGCAGTACGCGGGCGGTGCGGTTGTGGCTTCTTCCACCATAAGCGGATACAACGCTTCCACCACCTGCGTATTTATGAATATGCAGGACGGCAACGCCCTAAAGCCCGAGGAAATGATACACGTTATAGACGCTGACAAGTTCACCGCCGATACCGTTCAAAAGCGCGAAAATTCCGTTCCGAATCCTGCACTGCGCGTGCCCTTCAGCATCAG
>JAZQFL010000211.1:0-6798 GCA_045539485.1 Eubacteriales bacterium | reverse complement strand
ATACCTTTTTCATTTTCTGTCTCCTTAAAAATTCTTAAAAGATAAAAGCCAATCCCTATAATTGGTATGCCAATATTATACACGAAATTAGAAATAAGTCAAGACAATGCGGCTTATTTCTTTATTTTTTTCATAAATCCGACCAGCGCGGATGCGCCGATCATTACCCAAGCGGCGGCCAAAGTCCAAATAAGACCGACGGACATAGCGGGAAGCTTACCGAGATTCTCTCTTCCCTCGCCGTACGATGCGGTCTTATCCAATCTGTACAGCGCCGCAACGTCCTTATAGAGCTTTTCGTAATATTCGTCGTTTACATCTTCCGAACGGCGCATGGATTTTGTAACGTTTTCCACAAGCTGACCTGCGGCATTTCGGAGAGAAGCGGAACCGTTAAACACGGGGGTAACAAAGGTTCTGTCGGTATTTTCAAGCAATATCTTCGTTGCCTTCAATTTTACGGAATAGTGAAGATCGTTATCTATACCCTCATTCGCAAGATACGTTTGATACTGCTCGCTGTTTTGCGCTTTTGTTGTTACGGGAACGTAGCCCTCGGTTTGCGCGTATGCTATCTGCACCTCATTTACAAGCAGATACTGCGCAAACAGCCAAGAAGCAAGTACTTCTCCCGCGTCTCTCTTGTTAAACACGCAAACGGAAGGTCCCTGCGATATCATTGTGGGATCTTCAACGTCAAACTGCGGAATCATCCTTACCTCGGTCTCGAACCGCACAAGCTTATCTTCGCTTATGTCGCAAAGCGGTGCATCGGAACCCATCCAGGTAGCGCCCGCTGTGGAATCAATTGCAAAAATGCATTGACCGGCGTTTAGGAAGTTGCCGGGATAGCTTGAGATCTTGAAGGTAGAAAATTCCTTATTTCCCGCGGGCTCCTCTATCATTTGGAGGATCTCCTTGGTGGTATCGTTAAAGATCAGTATCTCGCCTTCGTCAGTGGAGTATTCCGCCGCCTTTTGCTTCAGCATCTGTATCATCATATTGTCGGTCGACTTATAGATGAACGGAATAAGCGTCTTTTGACCGTTTACAAGGAAGTTCCCTTCCTCATCCTTTGCCATGGCGGCGTGGCTTACTTCAAACACAAAATCCCAGGTAAGCACATCGGGAATCGTGTAGCCGAGCTTTTCAACAAGGTCCTTATTTATATAGCAGGCTTCTGTCGAGCGCATATAAGGCATTGCATAGTGTTTGCCGTCTATCGTGCATTCCTCAAGGAACTTAGGTATTATCTCGCCGTATTCGGGTCCGTCAAAGCGAAGCTCGCTTCCGCCGAGACCGTAGCGCGCGTCACCAAAAAGCTCATCAAGGCAGATGACGGTATCGGGGCTTGTCATATACGTGGCAATATGGTCGGGATATGTAATACACACGTTGGGTGTGGTCTGGGTAGAGATATTGGTGATTACATCATTATATATCTTGCCGTAATCGGTGTAAAGCTTCAGCTTTACGGTGACGTTGGGATATAAGGTCTGAAAATCGTCGATAGCCTTTTGATAAATACGGGTCTGTGTTACGTTTGTATCGTTCTTTGCCCAAAACGTTATCTCATACTGCTTTTCGGTATCAAAGCTTTCGGGCATCACAAACGGGTCAAGGCCGCGGGAACCGTGGCAAGCGGTAAACAGCGGCAAGACGGTAAGCACACAAAGAAGCACGGCAAGAATTCTTTTTATCTTCATCCCTTCATACCTCCCGTAGCAACTCCCTCCATGATCCTGTTGCGGAACACAAGGAACAGTATGATAAGCGGAACGGAAATAACAACGACAGCCGCCATCATTGCAGGAATATTTTCCCTGCCAAAGCCGTTCTCACGTATGGACTGGATTCCGTTCGATACAAGGAAATACGCTTCCTCATCGGTAACAAGGCGGGGCCATACGTACGAATTCCAGCACTCGATTATCTTAAGTATGGTAACGGTAACGACCGTGGGACGGCACATGGGGATCATAACCTTTAAAAGGTATTTCATATCCGTTGTTCCGTCTACCTTTGCGGCATAATAAAGCTCGTCGGGTATCTGTGCAAAGTTTTCTTTAAGCAGATAAATGTAGAAAACCGAGGTAACGGAAGGAAGAATAAGTCCCGCAAAGGTATTGCGGAGGTCGAGATCCGTTACGGTTACGTAATTCGTGATAACCACAAGCTCTGTCGGTATCATCATAAGCGCGAGGAAAAGGGTAAAAACAAGATTCTTTCCCTTGAAATTGAGCCTTGCAAAGGCAAACGCGGCAGGAATGATAACAACAAGCATAAGTGCGGTAGTGCCGAGAGTGAAGATTATGGTGTTAACGAAATACTTTGCAAGCGGGACCTCCGTGAATGCCTGCACGTAATTCTCCATGGTTGGCGAAAGTGTGTAAAGCTTTGGGATAAACTCAGAGTTATATGCGCCGTAATCCTTTACGGACGTAAGTATCATCCAATAAAACGGAAAAAGCACCGCAAGCGCCCAAAAGGCGAGAAAGATGTAAACAACAGTGCGGAATGCCGTTTCTTTAACCTTTTGCTGTTTTTCCGCTTTTGTAAGTGCGTTATTCATCTTTCCTCCTTACCCGTTATAAACGTGCTTTTTGCGGACCATAAGATTGATGCAGGTAATGGTAAGCACGATAACAAAAAGTATGATAGCGGCGGCTGATGCGTAGGAAGGATATCCGCCGCTGTCGCCGTAAAGCATATCGTAAACGTAACCGACAATGGTATTCATCTCGGCGGCATTCAGGTTTGTGCCGAATATTGCAACGGCATCGCTGTATGCCTTAAAAGCGCCGATAAAGCCGGTTATTACAAGATAGAAGATCATAGGAGATATCATCGGCAGAGTGATCTTTGTAAAGGTGCGCCACCTCGGTGTGCTGTCTATCTTTGCCGCATCGTAAAGATCGTCGTTTACAGATGCTATGGCACTTGTAAGTACAAGTATCTTAAAGGGCAGAACTATCCAAACGGTGTAAACGCACAAAACAAGCATCTTGGCAAAGTAGGGGCCGTCTATGAAATCTATGTTAGTGTTGAGAAGGAGATTTACAAGCCCGTCCGTGTACGGTGTTTTTTTGAAGAGTATCATAAAAACCATACCTACGGCAAGGGTGTTCGTTACGTAAGGGAGAAAATATATGGTCTGGAAAAGATTACGGAGCTTCTTTATGGAAGAAAGCGCAAGCGAGATAACAAGCGCAAGCAGAGTTGAAGCCGGCACGGTGATAAGAACAAGAATAAACGTGTTCTTTATCGCTTGCAGGAAGTAAGGGTCATGGAGGACGTACGAAAAATTGTACGTACCCACCCCGAAAAACGTCTGCGAGGCAAAGTTATACCCTTCTTCAAAAGAATAAATAAGAACGTCAATTAAGGGATATACCAGAAAAGCTCCCAAAAACAGAATGGCAGGCAATAGATAAAGCCAACCCTTCAGATCATTTTTTTCCATAATTGCCTCCGTAGGATAAAGATTGCTATTTTAGTTATTATATCACCCCTTTATTATCAGTGCAAGATAAATTGACATTTTTTTGAAAGAGAAAGCAGTAATAAAAAGGCTCCCTCAGAGAGAGAGTCAAAGTGTTGACAAAACGCACATTGTTACAAGATAGACAAGCCTCCCTCTGATTGAGGGAGGCATATAGATCACTTCAAATCCAATCTGGATCTAATATACTCCTCAAGCGGCTTTTTGATGGGTTGAGAAATGTTTTCGGGAATTTCGGAAAGTTCAAAAAACCTCAAATCATCAACCTCTCCTTTCTGCGGAATGAGATTGCCGGAATAATCCTTGCAGATATACACTATGTCAATATTATAGACCTCATCACCGTTGGGGTAAACGTAATGAGTTTCCTCTCCGGAAAATACGCCGAACAATGAAAGTGAATGGGCAACAAGCCCGGTTTCTTCATAGAGCTCCCTTTTTGCCGCTTCCTCCACTTTCTCACCCAAGTCAACAGAACCGCCGCAGTAACCCCAGCAATGATTATCACTGCGTAATTGAAAAAGCACTCTGCCGCACTCATCCTCAACAATCACACTTGCGCCGACCTGCATAAGCGGTGTATGCCCCACAAGCTTACGAAGATCAATAATATATCCCATAGAGCCTCCGACAATTATTTAACGTAATAACAATAATCCATAATGATATTTCCCTTTTCGTCGGGGGTAGTATATCTCGGGCAAAGGCAGTTTTCAAAGGACCAAACACCACCGTTAGAGTCTCTGTAAAGCTCCATTCCCGCAGATTCCACCGCACCGCGGCAAGCGGAGGTGTTGTGTACCTCTTTTTCGGCGCCGTATATCCAGCAGGTGCCAAGTCCCATTGCGGGGAAATCCACGAAAGCAAATTCATCGGGAACAGGCGTATTTTCGGGGCAAAACATCCCAATCCAATACTCAAACGGCTGTCCTTCGGCACGACGCTCAAGCCCAACGTAACCTGCACCGTTTTTCCAAAGCTTTAAAATAGCATCGCTTCCTCCCATATTGCTTTCAAGCAGGTCGAACCAACCGTTTTGAAACCACGTTCCCCAATGGGGGCCGAATCCGCCGTACTTCTTGCCGATAAAGCGCATTGCGGGTACTTCTTCTCTGAAAGTTTTGATCAATTCTGCCATAATTACTCCTTTTCAATTGGAACGCATATACGTTCAGTATACAGCTTGCTTTGCTCCGTGTAGCATTCAAATTCATACCCATTTGCCCTTTTAAAACCGCTTTCGGGCATCCATACGCGGTAGATATAGTTCCACGTTTCGCCTATGATCTCCGCAAACGTGTGCTGTGTAGCAGGCGGAGTATCAAAAACCGCATAGACTCCTGACGTTATAAAGAGATCCACAGTATTTTCATCAGCGCTTTTAACAAGCTCGCTTTTTACGCCTATGTAGTAATCAAGCGATTTTGTTTCCGCGTTCCAACACATCACACCATAATCAACTGCGTTATTCACATCCGTAAGCTTTCTCGAACAACCGGATGCATTATACTTATTCCACGCCCGATTAGGCGATAGACCTAAGAAGGGATATGCGGTAACGACAAAGCCGCTTATGTAGCCAATGGTTGCCGCAGGCAGGTTTTGAGTCTTTTCAAAGGAAAACCGACTGTAAAGACGCAAACTGCAATCGGCATTTCTGAAATTTGTCGGCAGTATCCCGTGCTCGCTTACAAAGGCACGTGTAAAGTTTTCCTTTGAGTTAAACCCATATTCAAATGCGATGTCGGATATCGGACGGTCGGATACACACATCACGCGCACTATCTCGGAAATTCTTCGCTTTCGTATATAGTCCGCGGGGGTAATTCCAACAATCGATTTAAAAATACGCAAAAAATGATACTCCGAATAACCGGCAACGCGGGAGAGACTTGCGTTGTCAAGAATACCTGTCTTATCACTTTTCAGCTCTGATTCAATAAGGGTTATAACCTTTTCAATGCTTTCGCGGTACATAGCAACACCTCGTCTATATATTACCACCCGCACTTTTAAAAGGATTGATAAAAATTGCGAAAACGAGTTATTTCTTCATCTCCGCATATTTGCGGACAAATTCGTTTATCTCGTTGCCGACGGCGGTAAGCTCGTCTGCAAATTCCTTGGGTGTCATGCGAAGTATTCCCGAATTTACGGCAGAGCACTGCACAAGTCTGTCTGCGGTAACAACGCGCGCGCTGTAGTCGGGGCCGAGATCGTGCATCAGCTTTTCAATAAAGGCATCCGCTGTCTGCTCGTGCTTGGTAAACACAACTCTGTAGCCGTCGCGCTCAAAATCCGAGCCCTGACCGTCCTTTACAAGATAAGCATCGAAAACAAGGATAAGCTCGGTCTTTGTAAATCCAACGTAATTTGCAAGCAGGGTCATAAGACTCTCCCTTGCATCGTCAAGGTTCTTTTCCGCAAGGTTTTTCAGGCTTTCCCAAGCAAATATTACGTTATATCCGTCAACTATAACGATATTATGCTGAGGCTTTGCCGCCTTTTTCTTCGGCGTTTTTCTGCGTTCCTCGTTCATTACCGTTTTTACATCGCGGTACTGACGGCGCTTTATGGGACCGAAGGCGCGGAGCATT
Organism: Eubacteriales bacterium; assembly: GCA_045539485.1. Taxonomy (GTDB): domain Bacteria; phylum Bacillota; class Clostridia; order Oscillospirales; family CAG-272; genus RUG12395. The sequence goes on along the minus strand of JAZQFL010000211.1, from coordinate 699 downwards.
ATAGCCTCAAGCTCCTCGTCGCTGAGCGAATACTTTTTTGCAAGGCTTGATGCCTTGGGTACTATTATCTCTTCCTTCTTTTCCGCATCGAGCTCCACTGTAAGATGCTTATATGCATCCACCTCGTTCCACGGAACGGTAAAGCCCGCGCCATGTGCGCAAAATACGGAATGAGGGGAGTTTGCGAGGTCTGCCTCTGGGTCATACCCGCGCGCCTCAATTATTTCATCCGCATTGTGGCAAGGCTCGTATCCGTCGGAAACACAGGACATTCTTCCCTTTCCCGCCGTATACGCGGTAAGCTCCCTTGTATATCCGTGAAGCTCGGAAACGGGGCCTCTGCCTGAGAGAACGGCAATGTCATTTTCGTTTGAAAGTATCTCAAATTCCGCAAAACGAGCCTGCAATTCTGCCATAGCTCTGCCAAGATTTACGGACGGCAGCTCAAGGCGGAATTTATAATACGGCTCAAGCAGCTCACAGCCTGCCTTCATAAGTCCTTGACGGACTGCGCGGTAGGTCGCCTGACGGAAATCTCCGCCCTCCGTATGCTTTAAATGCGCCCTGCCCGCAACAAGGGTTATCTTTGTATCGGTAAGAAATGCACCGGTAAGAACTCCACGGTGGCGCTTTTCATATAGATGCGTCAGTATAAGCCTCTGCCAGTTTGTGCTTAGTGTATTTTCGGGCACGTCGGTG
>JAZQFL010000210.1:0-12404 GCA_045539485.1 Eubacteriales bacterium | reverse complement strand
GGTAAGGACGGAATAAACAACCTCATCACCATCTACAGCGTGCTTTCCGGCAAGACCTGCGAGGAGGTAGAAAGCGAGTTCGCGGGCAAGGGCTACGGCGATTTCAAAACTGCCGTGGGCGAGCTTTGTGCCGATGTGCTCCGCCCCGTGCAGGAGGAGTACGCGCGTCTTATTGCTGACAAAAAGTATCTTGAGGAAGTTATGAAAATGGGTGCGGAGAGAGCATCCTATGCCGCGCGCCGTACTCTTTCCAAGGTAAAGCGCAAGATGGGCTTTACCGACATCACCCGTTAACGGAGGCTTATATGATAAGCAGCGAATGGATATATGCGATAGTGTCCGTGCTTTGTGCGGGCCTTCTCGCCTTTTCCGCTACACCTGCCGTGCGAGTGCTTGCGTTTAAGATCAACGCAATAGACCGCGCAAAGGACGGAAGAAGAATGCACAAGGCGCCGATACCGCGTATAGGCGGACTTGCAATGTTTTTCGGCTTTTTCGTTTCCACGTTGGTTTTTTGCGATATAACGAGAGATCTTGTTGCCGTATGGACGGGCGGATTTGTACTTGTACTCCTTGGCATTCTTGACGATATCCACAACTTAAAGCCCTGGATGAAGGCTATAGTGCAGTTTGCGGTGGCGTTCATACCCGTATCTCAGGGTATGCAGATAACCTTCGTTCATCTCTTTGGCAAGATCGTACCGTTTGGAAATTGGAGTATCCCCGTTACGGTTCTGTGGATAGTTCTTGTAACAAATGCAGTAAACCTTATAGACGGACTGGACGGACTTGCCTGCGGTGTTTCAACGATATGCGCTATTTCACTTACGGTAGTTATGCTTCTTGGAGGAAACCCCTATTACGCTTTGCTTACCGCTATACTTGCAGGCAGCTGTGCGGGCTTTCTCCCGTTTAACTCAAACCCCGCAAAGATCATAATGGGCGATACAGGCGCTCTGTTTCTCGGGTATACGCTTTCCGTGCTTTCTGTCGGCGGTGTATTCAAGATGGATGCAGTGCTTGCATTTCTTATTCCGCTCGCAATATTCGGTCTTCCTCTTTTTGATACGACCTTTGCAATCGTGCGCCGAGTTGCTCACGGAAAAAGCCCCTTTGCGGCAGACAGAGGGCATCTGCATCACAGACTTATCGATATGGGCTTTGGTCACAAGCAGAGTGTAAGAATTCTTTATTCCATAAGCGGCACTCTCGGTATTGCGGCGGTTCTTCTTATGGAGTCTTCCTTTGTTCCCGCGATCACTCTTGTTGTTGCCGATCTCGGTCTATATGCCGCTCTTTATTTTATAATGAGGAATAAAGATCTGCGTAAGCTTACGGGACTTGAAAATATTGACCTTCATCCGGATGATATTCAAACCATGGATGATTGCAAATAAGGAAATCTGTTATGGACAAAAATAAACCTTATCTCCATATTATTTCCGTTGTATCACTTGTTGTGTTTTTTGTTGTAGCTCTTTTATTATCCTTTTACGGTCTCGGCAAAGTGGGTCTGATCGAATTGCCGTTCATCGAACAGGAAACGGAGCCGATAACAGGGAACGAAAATAAAATAGACGATATTTTGAACAGTCTCGCAAATTCCGAAAAGACAGAAGAATCCGTTTATTTGATCCTTGACTCATCGGTAGTAAAGGATGTACTTGCAACGGGTAAGGTCACCAACAATTATCTTCATGAGTATTCGATAACCTACGGTGAGGATAAGGGCTCGGTGGAATACAGTGTTTTAAGAAAAAATTCGGATTTTCATATGCTTGAATTCAAAAACGGGCAGTTGATGAGCGAGGTGCTTTGCCTCTTTGGAACGGCGTATGTGTTTGATGCCAGGCTTAACCAAAGGAATACTCTTGTGGGACTTCCCGATGATTTCTTTGAAAAAAGCACGGGAAGCATCAGCGCAATAGACCTTATAAACTTTGTTATCAACTTCCACAAGGGTACACCGGTAATGTGGAAGCTTGGCACGGTAAATGACTGCACCGTTGAAGCAGTGCGTGAGGAAAGCGTCAATATGGCGCGCATAACCCTCAAATATTCCGATCACACGGATATATATATGCTTGATATTGACAGAAGCGCCCTGTATTCCTACGAAACGTACGTTGGGGACGTGAGGACCGTCAGTATGAAGACCACAAAGATCTCTTACGATATAGAAGGACTGGAGCTTGACTCTGTCTTGGATTAATTTTTTTAAAGGAGTTTTAAAATGAAAGCAGTTGTTTCGGTTATTGGTAAGGACAGTATCGGTATTATCGCCTCTGTCAGCGGATGCTGTGCGGAGTTCGGTGCAAATATCACCGAGATCACGCAGAGCGTGCTGGACGAATATTTTGCGATGATAATGATAGTTGATATCTCTAAAATGGACAAGCCCTTCTCGGATTTTGTTGACGCTATGGCAGATCTCGGAAAGAAGAGCGGACTTGAGATCCGTGCGATGCACGAGGATATCTTTGACGCAATGCACAGAATATGAGGTCGGACGATGCTTAATACACGAGACATACTTGAAACAATAAATATGATAAGAGAGGAAAACCTCGACGTAAGAACCGTTACGGCAGGTATCTCTCTCTTCGACTGTGTTGCGGACGATAACAAGCGTCTGTGCGATAAGATATACGATAAGATAACAAAGACGGCGGAAAACCTCGTTCCCGTTGCATCCTCCATTGAAAAGGAGATCGGTATTCCGATAGTAAACAAGCGTATTTCCGTTACCCCCATTTCCCTTGTTTGCGGCACAGCTACGCCCGATGACTGTGTTGAGATAGCGCGCACGCTTGACCGCGCCGCCGCGACCGTAGGCGTAAACTTCATCGGCGGCTACGGCGCACTTGTGCAGAAGGGAATGACCAAGGGAAGCGAGGCGCTTATCGACTCCATTCCCGATGCACTTGCCGAAACTAACATAGTTTGTTCTTCCGTAAACGTAGCGTCTACCAAGGCGGGTATCAATATGGATGCAGTTGCCAAGATGGGACGCATTATCAAGGAGACCGCGGCAAAGACCGCAGATAGAGATGCTATAGGATGTGCTAAGCTTGTCGTGTTTGCAAACGTGCCCGAGGATAACCCGTTTATGGCGGGTGCATTCCACGGTATCGGCGAGAGCGACTGCGCTATTAACGTCGGTGTTTCAGGCCCCGGTGTTGTTGCAAAGGCTATTGAAAGAGCAGGCAACGTAAGCTTTGGAGAACTCAGCGACGTTATAAAGAAGACCGCATTCAAGATCACCCGCGTTGGTCAGCTTGTTGCTTATGAGGCATCAAAGCGCCTCGGCATTCCTTACGGTATAGTTGACCTTTCGCTCGCGCCCACTCCCGCTATCGGCGACAGCGTTGCGCATATTCTTGAGGCGATGGGACTTGAGGTCTGCGGTACGCACGGTACCACCGCTGCGCTTATGATGCTTAATGACGCGGTTAAAAAAGGCGGAGTTATGGCATCCTCTCACGTTGGCGGACTTTCCGGTGCGTTCATCCCCGTTTCCGAGGATGCGGGTATGATACACGCGGCAGAAATAGGCGAGCTTTCCATTGAAAAGCTGGAGGCAATGACTGCAGTTTGCTCTGTCGGTCTTGATATGATAGCCATCCCCGGTGATACCTCCGCGGAGACCATTTCCGCGCTTATTGCCGATGAGATCGCAATCGGTGTTGCAAACACCAAGACGACAGCAGTGCGCGTTATCCCCGCGCCCGGTAAGACCGTCGGCGATTCCGTTGAGTTCGGCGGACTTCTCGGCTATGCGCCCATTATGCCCCTGCGCACTCCCTCCTCCGCGGCATTCATCGCCCGCGGCGGACGCATCCCCGCGCCGATACATAGCCTTAAAAATTGACATAAAAGGGGCGGTCGTATACTGACCGCCCTTGTGTTATAAAACGGGAGGGGAGACCCCTCCCCTACGGTGATAACGGAGGAGATTAATAATGCCAAGAGAACTTATAAGTGTTAGGGGGCTTTCGAAGGAATTTGCCCTCAGCAAAAAGCAGCAGAAGTTGAACAACACAAATGAAAAGGTGAAGATAGCTGCAAATGATCTGATATTTTCCGTATACGAAGGTGAGGTATTCGGTCTTTTAGGCCCAAACGGTGCCGGAAAGACGACTACCCTGCGCATGCTCTCAACTCTTATAAAACCGACATCCGGTGATGCGCTTGTGGACGGGGCGAGCATAGTTAAAGAACCAGATAAGGTGCGCGCCAAGATAGGCTTTTTAACAAGTGAATTGAAGCTGGAGCAGTTTTTTACCCCCGATTATCTGTTTGATTTCTTTTCCGACCTGCACGGTGTTCCCGCAGACGTGGCAAGGGCAAGAAAGGCGGAAATGTTCCGCCGCTTCGGCATTAACGAATTTGCCGCGGTTAAGGTTGCAAATCTTTCTACGGGTATGAAGCAGAAGGCATCCCTTGTGATCTCGCTTGTGCACGACCCTGACGTTGTTATCTTCGATGAGCCGACAAACGGACTTGATATCATCACTGCAAAAACGGTTACGGATTTTCTGCTCGATCTGAAATCGGAACAGAAGACCGTTATGATCTCAACACATATATTCAGCCTTGTGGAAAAGCTGTGCGACAGAGTGGGCATCATCATCGACGGCAAAATGCAGGCGTGCGACTCACTCTCCGCAATTTGCGGCGATATGAGTCTTGAAGACCGCTTCTTTGAGCTTTACAACACGGTAAGGGGGGCGGAGAGATGAAAAATAACAAGATATGGTCAATAATGCGCAAGGAATTTGCGCGCTTCTTCGGTGACAGACGCCTTGTGTTCACATCTATTCTCCTGCCGGGTCTGCTTATCTATCTCGTTTATTCCTTTATGGGAAGCGCGATGGGTGATATGTTCGGTACCGATGAGAGCTACGTTCCCGTTTGTTATACCGTAAATATGCCCGGAAATGCCGAAACGATGCTTGAAGCGGCAATAGGCGGCGATATAATAAGCATTGGAGCCGAGCAGATTGACGAATACAAGCAGTATATAACCGACATTGAGGCGGACTTGCTTATGGTGTTCCCCGAGGGTGCGGAGGTGCTCTTCGGCGGTGCGGCACAACCTTCGGCAAACGCGCCGGTAATTGAGCTTTATTACAATTCCGCAGATACTGCATCCTACAGCGCGTTCCAGACGGTGGCGGCAGTGCTTGACGGATACGAAAGCTCCGTTACCAATCTCTTTGATATCAACATAGGGGAAGAGAAGTACGACCTTGCAAGCGATGAGGCGGCGGCAGGGCAGATATTTGCAATGATGATGCCGATGCTGCTGATGATGTTTATGTTCTCCGGCTGTATGGCAGTTGCGCCCGAGTCCATTGCGGGCGAAAAGGAGCGCGGAACCATTGCAACCCTGCTGATAACCCCGATGAAGCGCTCGCATCTTGCACTGGGTAAAATATTCAGCCTCGGTGTTATTGCGGTGCTCTCGGGTGTTTCCAGCACCGTCGGTACCGTGCTTGCCCTTCCCAAGCTGATGAACTTTGAGGGCACGGGTGTTAATATGGATGCAAGCTTCTACGGCATTACGGATTATCTGATGCTCGGTTGCGTTATCGTATCCACCGTGCTGTTGCTCGTTGCCCTTATCTCCTGCATATCAGCATTTGCAAAGAGCGTTAAGGAGGCAACCACCGCGCTTACCCCCGTTATGATAATCAATATGCTTATCGGCGTTACCGCAATGCTGGGCTCGGCACAGACAAATTCCGTTATGTACTGCATTCCGCTTTATAACAGCGCGCAGTGCATGAGCGCGATATTCTCCTTTACGGCAGACCCCGTAAACATTGCCATCACCTGCGGCGTGAACCTCGCCGTTATGGGCGTGCTTGTTTATCTGCTGACAAAAATGTTCGATAATGAGAAGGTTATGTTTTCGGTTTGATGTTAATAAAAAATCTCTGCGAATTTCGCAGAGATTTTTTATTATTTAGGACTTATATTGATGCGGTGTAACACCGAATTTTCTTTTGAAAAGCACGATGAAATGTGAGCAATCGGAGAATCCGGTGTGCAAGCAGGCGCTCATTACCGATTCGCCGTTTGTGAGAAGCTTTGCGGCAACTGCAAGCTTGTGTGATTCCAAAAGCGCGTGAGGTGAAACGTGTATATGCTTTTGAAAAAGCCGATTTAGTGTGGAAGGGCTCGTGTAATGCCTCTCGCAGAGGTGTTTGACGTTGCGTATTTCAGTACAGTTTTCATTTATATCAGTTAAGATCTGTTGCAAAAGCGGAGAAGGGGCACTGCGGTATTCCGATGGGATCGCGGTATCACGCACAGTACAAACAGCTTGCAGGATCAGTGAAGACAGATAGAGGGTGTCGTTTGTTTCCAAAGACTTTTCGATCTCTGAAAGCAGGGAACACAGCTTGTTTAAACGGTTTGCATCAAGCTGTATGTATGGTGTAGAGAAATTGCGGAGCGCCTCTGCGATAGGGGAGTTTTCGGGGATATCCAACCAAAGGCAGTAGTTTTCTTGCTCGATCGGATAATTTACAACACGCATATGCAGATCTCCGGAAGCGGTGAGAATAGCATCCCCCTTTTTCAAGGAGTATAGGTGGCCGTTGACCAAAAAAAAACCTTCATCGGACAGATGAAGATAGATCTCCCAATACGGATGCAAATGTAACGGGTCGTTCTTTTGGCTATCGGGATAAACGATCGCGCGGTTATGCAGCAGAGCAAAGCGGATGCCGGATACGGCATCGGGCAGGGAATGGATCTCCGGTATATTTATCGGTTCGTACATAACAGCCTCTTTTTGACGCAAAAATCATATTTTGCGGGATAAAAACCATAGAAATGTTGTTTTTGTTCTGGTACAATTATATTGTAAGCTAATCAGAATGTCAATACGGTGTTTTATATGAATCATTATATTTTACTTTGTATTTCAATGCTTGCCTGTCTTGCGGGCGGCGTGTTCCGAAAAATATATACTCTTCACACAAGCGGGAATATGGCATCTATATTCCTATTCAACGCTGTATCTTCCATTGTCGCCGCGGGCGTATTGCTGTTATGGGGCGTTTCCGTACCCTCTGCGTTCACAATATGGCTCGGTATTTTGTTCGGCGTAGTTACGGCATTGCAGGCGCTTGCATATCTTTGGGCGTTGCAGATCGGTCCGATGTCCTATACTGCCGTTATCGGCTCGTTTTCCACCTTGGTCACGGCAGTTTCGGGAGTGCTGTTCTTTGATGAGGGTATTACGGTTTTGCAGGCTATAGGAATTGCAATTATGCTTTGCAGCTTTATATTTGCCGCGGAGAAGGATAAAGATAAGAAAAAGTCGTCATTTCTTTGGCTGTTGCTTGCCACCGTGAATTTTCTCTCCATCGGCTGTATAGGTATTATGCAAAAGGTGCATCAGTCATCATCACACCGTGACGAACTTAATGTGTTTTTGGTAATTGCATTTGTTACCTCGGGCTTGCTTTCATTCTTTCTTGCCGTGCTTTTTGGCAAACGAGATAAAAAACCGAACGGAGCGCCGCGTTATTATACGTTTTTGGTGTTATGTATGGTTGCCGCGGGTGTGGGAGCGGCGCTGAATAACAAGTTCAATCTGTACCTTTCGGGTGTGATCGACAGCGCCATTTTCTTTCCCGTTGTAAACGGAGGAGGACTGGTTTTGTCCACGCTTGCCGCAGTGGTCTTCTTTAAAGAACGGTTATCGAAGAAGCAATGGATAGGAATTCTGCTTGGTATTGCAGCTGTGCTGATGCTTTGCACACCTGGGTAAATAAAAAACAACTTCTGTAAGGAGGAGTAAAACATGGATTTTGTAAGAAACAGTGATAAGATCCCCGCGCATCTGCCGAAAAGGCTGACTATTTCCTTCCCGATCTGGGGACTTTATGACACCGAAAGCGGTGGAAAATACCACGATTTTGACCAGATGATGATCGAACACAAGGAGCGCGGCTTCAACTGCATACGCCTTGATGACGGTGCCGGTCTTATTCACGACCGTAGCGGTAATCTCCGTGGGCCTATTCCGATGGGATGGGCATTCGGTTCGTATGACAGTGCGGTCAGACAATGGGGTGTTATCGGTAAGCCGGGACTCTGCGACGTGCATGCGCGCCTCATCGAGCTGTTTGAGGCGGCAAAACGGCATAACATCTACATCATTTTGTCGTCTTGGTATTATCTTCACACACAGTGGCTACTCAAGGATGACACGCTGAACGATGAGCTTTATGCCATTCCGCCGATGGAGCGTTTTCAGGTATTTGCAGAATTTCTACACTATATACTTGTGGAACTCGAGGAGCGCGGCCTTGATTCTCAAATAGCCTTTGCTGAGATTTTCAACGAAACAGACGGACTTTATTTCGGTCCATGTTACGGTAACAGAAACGGTTTTACAGATGAACAAATCGCAGAATTCCGCACAAAGCATGAAGAAGCGATCGCGTGGCTGCATGCGCGCCATCCGCAGCTTCTGTTTGCGTATGATGTCTATACGCCGAACACGGATATCCGTCAGATCCCCGGCAATATGCAGGTGTTTAATTTCCACTATTATTTCATATGGCAGTGGGTATACAGCCAGCTGGAAAATGACCATTCTTTCATTTCGGAAAAGATCACAAAGGAAGAAATAAAGGCACTATGTGACAAGTATTGGCCGGGTGAGGGATGGTGTCAAAGATGCTGGTATTACACAAATCTTGATCCCGAAAAGCTCCCACAGGCGGCAAAAAAACTTACAAATTATCTGCGTGAGCATGTCGATGAGGCGAGAGAAAAGTTCCGCGCCGGTGTCGCGAACGTACAAAAAATTCTCGACGAAAATTATCCGCATGTGCCTGTTGTAATGGGCGAGGGTGTATCGTACAGCGGCGGCACTGCGTTCGTCTGGGAAGAGTATTCCGATGAATACTGGATGCTGGTGAAAGAAATGCTGCAAACTTATCGTAAAATTGGACTGTGGGGCAGTGTTGTTCGCACCTGCTGTGGGCCTGAAGACCCGTGCTGGACACTGTGCCCTGAAAAGTTGCTTGAAATGAATCGCACGTTCCTCGGTGAGGACGGCGAGGCGTAAGGACGATTAAATCGTTAGAAAGCGAGGACATTTATCATGTTGAATAGTCTTAAATCTCAAAAAAGAATATCGTTTTTGCTTGGCGGAAAGCCTTTTGATGCCGCCGAGCCTACTGCTACGGTAAGTGAGGACGGAAATACAGTTACCACCGTTTATGAATTTACGGGTGGGCTAAGGCTGACGAACGTTTTTACATCTTACCCCGAGCATAATGCATGCGACTGGGTAAACTTCTGGGAAAATAACGGAAGCGAGCCTACCGAAATGATTACCGAGCTCTGGGATTCGGCATTTACTCTGCCGTTCTCTCCCTGCGCACCAAAGACTACGGGCAGGGCATATCTTCCCGAGTCGGAAAACGTCATTAAGGTGTGGGTACCGCGCGGCTCGGAGTGGTCGGGCGACGAGTTTTACTGTGACGTTGACCGCATATACGGAAATCATTACACAAATTGGCTTGAATACGTTGGTACTGCTAAAAGATATGCCGCAACCGCAGGACGCTCCGCGCAGGGAGCGTACGCCCCGTTTTTTAACATCAAGCACGGCGGAAGGGACGAGGGATATATCGTTGCCGTAGGCTGGACGGGGCAGTGGAATGCCACGGTCACCCGCAACGAAAACGGTGTATTCTTCCAAAGCAAGATCGAGGATACCGCGTTTTCTCTGCTTCCCGGCGAAAGCTTCCGCACCTCGTCTGTAACGGTTTTGGGGTATAACGGCTCGTTTGCAGACGGGCAGAACCGCTTCAGAAGGCTGATAAAGGATGTTTACTCTCCCGTAGGCAAGGGAGAGGTGCCCGCCGAGCTGCCGTTCTGCGCAGGTCTTTGGGGCGGTATGAGTACCGCAGGCTGTCTTGAACGTATCGAAAAGGTAGAAAATGCAAAGCTCCCCTTCAACTGCTACTGGATGGACGCCGGTTGGTACGGCGCAGGTGAGCAGGTCTCACCCGACGAGTTTGAGGGCGACTGGGGGCAGCATACCGGTAACTGGGAGGTAAACGCCTTCCGTCACCCCGACGGTCTTGCCGACGTTGTTTCAGCAATCGATAATACCGACAAGGGATTTCTTCTTTGGGTGGAGCCGGAGCGCGTAAGAAGAATTGCGCCGATAGTCGCCGAGCACCCCGAATACTTTATCTTTCCGAATGATGAAAAAAATCCCAATCTGCTTTTGAATTTAGGAGACGATGCCGCTTGGCAGTACTGCTTTGATGTGCTTTCAGGGCTCATTGAGCGCTTGCATCTTGCGGTCTACCGTCAGGATTTCAATTTCGGTCCGCTTGATTACTGGCGCAAAAACGATACTGAGGGCAGAATCGGAATCAGCGAGATCAAGCATATCAACGGTTTGTACCGACTCTGGGACGCACTGCGTGAAAAATTCCCGCATCTGCTGATAGACAACTGTGCTTCGGGCGGCAGACGTATTGATATCGAAACTCTGCGCCGCTCCGTTCCTCTTTGGAGAAGCGATGTGCAGTGTCCGGCAAATCCTACACCCGAAGCAACTCAGGCGCACGCTCTTGCCTACGGCTCGTGGATGCCGTATTCGGGAACAGGCACGGGCAGACTTTGGTTTGATACCTACCGCTTCAGAAGCGCGTACGCTCCTGCTCTTACAACCAACTTTACCTTCTCGGAAAGAAATTCCTTCGGTGACGATCCCGAGGCTATGCGCTGGCTTGAAGGTATGTGTGCCGAGTACGTAAAGGTGAGACCGTATCTCACGCAGGACATCTATCCCCTTACCAAGGCAAGCCCGATAAGCGATATATGGAGCGCGGTGCAGTATCACGATCCCGAAACGGACTCGGGCATCGTACTTGTTTTCAGACGCGAAAATGCGCCGTATACCGAGTGCAGCTTTAGCCTTTGCGGACTTACCGAGGAAAAAAGCTACACCTTTACCGAGGCAGAAGGCGAAAGCGCTTCCTTAAACGGCGCTTCGCTTATGAAGGACGGTCTTGCCGTACGCATTGAAAAGAGAAGAGACTCTAAACTGTACTTCTATAAATAAACCGTATATAAATAAGCAAAAAACGCAATTCCCGCGCGGGAATTTCTTTTTTTTTTATTATTTGCAAAAAATTAAAAAAATTTTCAACTTGCACGATTTGCACGAAAATTTGGGTTTACAGTTATAATGCGGTCGGAAAAGATCAAGGAAATGAGGGATGAAAATATCGGCAAAAAAGTGTGAGAAAAAGGCGGAGACGGGTGCGGAAACGCCAAAGAGAAGGAAAAAAGCCCCGGAGGAAAAGGAGCGCGAGGAGCTGAGAAAGATATGGACGCGCTCGGATGCGCTCCGCGGGCTGAAGCAGGTAGTTAACGTGTCCATTGAGGCGGCGCGGCAGGAGATAACCGATGAGGACGGCGAGATAAGCGAGGTCAAGTTCAACCCCAGCGCCGCCAATGCCGCAACAAAGGCAATTGAAGCCGCCAACCGCCTTTGCGGATATGACGACGAGCCTGCCGAGAAGGACGAGGACGATGAGATAGTTATCTGCTTTGAAGAAGGGAAGGAGTACGCAAGGTGAAGCTGACCTTGCCGCGACCCTTCGGCGCACAGCAGAAATTCCTTGAGGCGGACACGCGCTACGTTGCCTACGGCGGCTCCCGCGGCGGAGGAAAGAGCTTTGCCGTAAGGATGAAGGCAATTCTGCTTTGCATGAACTATCCGCGCATCAGGGTGCTTATTATCCGCCGTACTTACCCCGAGGTATATGAAAATCACATCAAGGAGCTGACGGTGCAGACGGCAAACGTTGCAGTCTACCGCGACTCGGATAAGAGTCTTACCTTTAAAAACGGCTCGCGCATCAAGTTCGGCTACTGCGCAACCGACAGTGACCTCACCCAATATCAGGGTGTGGAATACGATGTGATATTTATGGACGAGGCTACCCAGTTCACGGAATACCAATTCCGCTTTATCTCTGCCTCACTTCGAGGCGCCAACGAATTTCCGAAAAGGTTTTATCTGACCTGCAACCCAGGCGGTCCCGGACACGGCTGGGTGAAAAGGCTGTTTGTCGACCGCGTTTACAAGGACGGCGAGGACCCTAGCGATTACACCTTCATCCGCGCGGGAGTGCGGGACAATCTGCCCCTGCTTGCTACCGACCGTGAATACCTCGGCTCTCTCGAAAACCTGCCCGATGATCTCAGGCGTGCGTGGCTGGACGGAGACTGGGACGTATTCGCAGGGCAGTATTTCCCCGAATTTTCGCGCGAGAGGCACACCGTGGTGCCATTTGTCGTACCGCCACATCGGCGCAGGTACCGCGCCTTTGACTACGGCCTTG
>JAZQFL010000209.1:0-14386 GCA_045539485.1 Eubacteriales bacterium | reverse complement strand
CGACATGGCTACGATCCGACTTAAGATTATAACAACGCACCGAGAAGGCAGAATAATGCGATCCTCATTCTGCTTATCATTCTTGTTTCGCTTGTGCTTATCGTTGCCGTTACAGGCATCGTTTATATGCTCAGAAACCCTGCGGGCACTCAGCCGCCTGCAGTTACCACAGACCCGGCAGTAACCACCGATGCGCCCGATACGGGCAGCGTTACCGATCCCGCAGTTACTACCGAGCCGCCCGTGACCGATCCCGTTGCCGATGAGCGCGGAATAACCTTTATCGGCACTCCCATTGAAAGCAAGCAGATCTATATGGGCGATCTCATCCTTGTAAACGGCGACTATCCCTTTGATTTTTCCGTAAACTCCGCAATTACCGCTTCCGTTACGGATCTTTATCCCATCTGGAAGGAATGGCCGCTTTATAACTACAAGGTCATGAATTCCTCCCTTAAGACCACAAAGCGTGGTGCGGAGCTGATAAATCCGCTCTTTGATGCATTCCTTAAAGAGACTGCGGCGGATCTCGGCGCTGATCTTTCAAGCAATGATTCGATCAACAAGATAGGCATAAACGACTATATGCTCACCAGCTTCTACCGTGATATGACGGAGCAGGAAGAAACTCTCAAGGAGATGATAGACAAGTACGGAAGCGAAAGCGCCGCACTCCGCTATTGTGCTCTCCCCGGATACAGCGAGCATCATACCGGCCTTGCCTTCGACTGCAAGGTATATACCGATGACGGCGTTTCCTATGCCCTCGGTTCGGAGAAGATGCCCGTGCTTTACAATTGGATCTACGATAACTGTGCTCGTTTCGGCTTCATCCACCGCTATCAGGCAGGTAAGGAGCAGATCACGGGTACTGCGGCTGAAAGCTGGCATTTCAGATACGTCGGTGTTCCTCATGCGGGAGTTATCAAGGAAAAGGGCTTCTGCTTTGAGGAGTATATCGACTTCCTTAAAGGCTACAGCTATCAGAATTATCTCGTTGTTGAGACCGATACCGCTACCTACGCCATTTACTACGAGGCGGCAAAGACCGAAACCGTCGTAATCCCCGAGGTGAAGGACGAAAACGGCAACGTAATTACCCCCGCAGGTGTTACCGAGCAGATTCCCGATACTGTTACCGTACATCTTCCTATAGGAGACGTTCCTTATGAGATAAGCGGTAATAACGTTGATGGTTTCATTGTAACTATTATTCTTGATAAATAACAAAGCGAAAACCGCCCGATTTGGGCGGTTTTCTTGTTTTATTTTTTTAAAAGCTTTTTCATTAATTCCGAAAGCGGAAGCACAAGCGTGCCCGCGGCAAGATTGCCGAAGCTGTGGAGGATATCAAAGGGCAGTCCCGTGATTATCCAAGCTACGGTCTGCTGCAGGTCATAGCCGAACATTATGGCTTGTGCGGGTGCGTAAAGAATGCCGAAGGCAATACCGTGAAGCCAACACAGCGCGGGATAGACAAAAAGTGCGGCTTTTTTCGGTATGGTCGGCGGGATAAGCATCGCAAGCGCCCACAGGATAGTCCATATATACGTATACGGCACCCACCAAGGCGAAAACCCTGCGTATACGCCGTTAAGAAGCACATAAATGTATATGGGAATGAGTGCTTTTTTGCGGAAAACTACCGTAAACGTGATAGTAAACATCCCGAGCAGGTGGATGTTCGGCAGTATCTCAAGGAGAAGCTTGGATACGAACATCAGCGATCCAAGCATAGAAAACAGCGCCAGCTCGAAAAAACGCCTGCGCCGTACCTTGCGGTTACTTAGTGCGCTCAAACTTGTACACCGCGCCGTCAGTGAGCTCCGTTGCATCCGCTCCGGTCATAGCGTATTCGCCGTTGATGTAAAATGCCCAATACGTCTGGTCAACATCATAGTCGGCGGTAATGCCGTTTACCTGCTTGATGTAAAGTCCGTACTGACCCTCTTCGCCTGCAATAAGACCAAGCTCAAGCAGAGCGGCGCCGACGGTATCCTTGTCGGTATGTACGGTGAATTTAACGGTCTGCTCTGCGGCAACGACCTCAACGGTAACGGTCTTTTCGCCCTTGCCGAGCTCGGTGTCCTTAAGGTAGGTTGCGTTTTCCCATACGCCCTCCTTGGGTACGGATGCGCCGCAGGAAACGAGGCAGACGATGAGAACAAGGGATAAAACTGTGTAGATAGCGGAGGTTACTTGCTTTTTCATTTTAATAATTCCTTTCATATTTCAAAAGGATAAAACAAAAGTACCCCTCTCGGGGTACTGTGTAAGCGGCATAGGTATCCTGCCATACCGAATGCTTTATTAACACAGCTCCCCATTGCCCAAGAGCCTTTTGTGTGCGCAGACCGATAAGCATTCCGACTTGACACGCACGTGCGTGAGTTACGGTAATGGCTGTTGCCGCGGACTTTCACCGCGATTTCCTTATCCCCGGGCTGTTGCCCGACAACGGCGCAAAAGCGCCTGATGATCTGCGATATTCTTTTGTAATCATATTATAAAGCAACCCGAACGGATTTTCAAGTCCGTTCGGGTCGTTGTTTTAGAAATGTTCTGCTAAAGTTTGATTCAGATACCCAAATCGTCTGCAATTGCATTATGCAGATCGGCGCGGAACTGCATAGTCACTCCGTAGCCGAGCTTCTTTTCCTCGGCAAGTCGGGTGGTGTTTGAAAGGGTAACAACGTACATCCCCTTTTCAAGATCCACAAACACCGAGGTTCCGCTGTGTCCGCAATGACCTATACTGCCCTTGGAAAACAGCCTGCCCGTCTGCGCATAGCGGCCGTCCACGTAAACGTAACCGAGCCCGCGCGAATCGGAAAGGTGCGCGGTGTGGTTAGTGCGGGCAAGCTCAAAGGTCTCTTTACGTATAAGCGGCGCGTGGCAATTTATAAGGGAGAGGGCAAATTTTTCCATATCCTCAATGCAGGAGAAGATTCCCGCATTGCCCGCAACACCGCCGAGTCGGCGCGCGCTCGGGTCACAGCACATATTCTCGCCCACCCAAGGGGTAAGGGTGCAAAGGATGCTGTTTTCCCGGTCTCGGCACATAAAGCGCGTACGGTCCATATTAAGGGGAAAGGCTATTTTTTCGCAGAACAGCATATCAAACGGCTTGCGGTACAGCTTTTCAATGATAAACGCAAGCAGTATCATATTGTTACAGCAGTAAATGAATTTCTCACCCGGCTTTGCGGCAAGCGGGCGGTTTAGCTGGAACTGCGCTGCCTCGTCCTTATCAAAGGGACCGAAGGTAGGCTTTACAAAGCAGTGCGTCATACCGCTTTGGTGCGTAAGCATCTGAAAAACGGTGATATCGCGCTTGTCCTCGGGCGCATAAGGGAAGAATTTTCCCAACGTATCGTCAAGGGAGAGCTTGCCGTCATCTATTGCCATAAGGCACAGCGGAGTTGTTGCAAGTATTTTGGTAACGGACATCATATCGCACAGAGTTTTTTCGTTTAATACGTCACCGCGCTTGCTGTGGTAAAAGCGGTAGCTCTCGCCGTCAAGCGTGCCGACAGACAGCATAACGTCATCGGCCTTGCCGTTTTTTACATGCTCTTTGATAAAAGCCTCAGTGTTTGAGAAAGCGGAAGGAAGACGGATGGACATAGCGCACCTCCATGATATTTTACTCTATTTTTGCATTTTTTTGGCGTGATATCAAGGTAAAAAACGGAAAATGGGATGTAAAAAACGGGGGGAGGACCAAGGCCCTCCCGCGAAATTATCCAATTAACCCAACTTAAATACGAACTTTCTTTCCCATCTATCGCCCGATGCAACCTTTTCGTTGCCGAACTTGTTTTCCCAAACGTGGTCGGTGCCGCTAACGTCGGAGGTGCCGCACCAGGGCTCGATAGCGATAATGGTCATTCTGTCCCCAACACCCCAAAGGGTCATAAAGGGGAAGCCCTCGATGCCCATTTCCATATAATGACCTGTCTTCTTGGAGAGGAGGCGTACGTACTTTGCGTTTACGTTGCCGAGTACCTTGGGGCCGTTGTTGAAGAAGTCGTTTCCGAGGGGGAGGGTGGTGCCGTCAACAAGGATATCGTACTCGTCCTTCTTTACAAGGCGGGTGCCCTTTTCAAGAGCGTAGTTTTTGATCTTCTGATCGCAGTCGAACTCAAGCACGCAGTCCTCAGCCTCGCTTTCAAGATCAACTGGGCAGAAGAATGCGGGGTGTCCGCCGAGGGAGAAGGGCATTTCTGCCTCATCCCAGTTAAGGACGGTGAAGCGCTGTTCGATCTTATCGTCAAACAGCTCAAACTCAACGCGCAGACCGAACTTATAGGGGAAAGCGCGCAGTGTGTCTGCATTGTAGTTAAGCTGGAGGGAGAGTTTGCTTGCACCTGCCTCAAGAACCTCGAACTCCATATCCTTTGCAAAGCCGTGCATAGCAAGCGCGTGCTGCTTGCCCTTTGCAATTATGCGGCTGCGGTCGATACGTCCGCAGCAGGGGAAGAGGAGCAGGGAGTGTGCAGGCCAAGCCTCGCTTGCGCCCTGCCACATATATTCAAGCTCGGTCTCCTTGGAGTAAAGTCCGAGCAGCTCCGCGCCCTTGGTTGCAACGCGGACGATGTATTTGCTGTTTTCAAGAGTGTAGATCATTTTTGTTCTCCTTATTGTTTATTCTCTATGTCGGTAAGCATATTAACGCGGATTTCGTGACGTCCGCCCTCAAAGGAAGAGGAGAAGAACGCATCGCATATCTCGTGCGCAAGGCCGGGGCCGGTAACGCGTGCGCCGAGGCAAAGCACGTTTGCGTCGTTATGCGCGCGGGTCATCTTTGCGCTGAAAACGTCTCCGCAAAGTGCGGCGCGGATGCCCTTGTGCTTATTTGCGGCAATGGACATACCGATTCCGGTACCGCAAACGAGAAGGCCGAGCGAGCCCTTATCTGCCTTTACAGCCTCGCACACTGCGGATGCGTAGTCGGGATAATTGCAGCTCTCCTCGGAGTAGCAGCCCTTATCCTCAACCTCCCAGCCGAGGGAAACGAGGTGCTTTATCAGCTCGTTTTTGAGTGCGTGACCGCCGTGGTCACAGCCTGCGTATACTTTTTTCATGTTGTCTCCTTATATGTATGTAAATTGATATCTTATTTACCGTCACCGAAGTAAGCGTAGGGCGGGGGCTTGCTCCCGCCGCATGGTTATAACAAGATATATCGTCTTATTTTCCGTCGCCGAAGTCGCGCAGATAGATTGGCAGCAGCTCGCCTTCTGCAACTGCCTTGCCCTCTCTGTACGCTTCAAGTCCGCAGACAGCGGTTCCGTATGCGTTCTGGCGCAGTACGGTTGCCGCGGGGTATTTTGTTTTGATATCCGCCTTATTCATGGCAGCGGCGGCTATCTCCGCGCCGTCGCCGACACAGATGATATCGGTAATGCCCATTTCCTTTGCAAGAGCCGCGGCGGCATCGGCGCTGTCGGCGGTATCTCCGCAAAGGCGCGTAAGCTTGCCGTCCTCGGCTTTGAATAGTGCATAATAAAGCTGATTGCGGCGCGCATCCATTGCGGAACAGATATATGCATCTCTGTCAAGCAGATTTGTGGCAAGCGCCTTAAGTGAGGAAACTCCCGCGCAGGGCAGGTCTCTGCCAAAGGCGAGTCCCTTTGCAGTTGCAACTCCGATGCGCACTCCCGTAAACGAGCCCGGGCCCGCAGATACGGCAATAAGCTCCATATCGTCAAGCGTGAGGTTAGCGTTTTTCAGCATAATTTCAATGGCAGGGAGCAGCGATTCCGTTGTATGAACTCCCGGCAGCTCCGCAAAATAGGAGGAAAGAAGCTTCTCATCCTCGCATATTGCCGCTGTCACCGCTTTTGCGGTGGTATCAAAAGCAAGTATCTTCATTTCAGTTGATCTCTTTTACGGTTATATTCCGTCTGTCCTCGCCGTCTGCGTATTCGATAGCTACCTCATAGCGGTGCGGGGGCAGTGCGTATTCAATGTTTTCGCTCCACTCGCAGATGATAAAGCCCTCATCCATATCGTAAAAGCCCGTGGAGTACAGGTCATCATCGTCCGTAATGCGGTAGGTGTCAAGGTGGTGGATAACGGTATTACCGCGGTAGACGTTAACTATCGCAAAGGTGGGGCTCTTCACTCTCGCCTTCGGGCAAAAAACGGATGCAAAGCCACGCGTGAACGCCGTCTTTCCCGCGCCGAGGTTGCCTCTCATAGCGACAAAGCCTTCATTTATATTATTATCTTTAAAATAAGCTGCAAGCGCGGCACCCACAGCCTCCGTCTCGTCGGGGCAGGCGGTGGCAAGCGTTACCGGTAGTTTTTTGATCGTCATAACGGCTCCGAAAGGTTTATTACCTATTTTAGCACATAGGAAACGGAAAGGGAATACCTTTTTTGATTTTTTGGGCGCAAAAGACAAAAAGTATTGCAGTTGGTTGGTGTATAAGACTGTGCGGGGCACGCAGCCTTCCTCGTCAGAGGAAGGCTTGTTGATCGCCGTGTCTGTGAAAGTTATTCGTTTTTAACTCGTTTTGTAGAAAAAACTGCGTTTTTAACGCCATTTTTTGCGAAAAAGATATTGACAATCATATAGGGGGAGTGTTATAATGACCATACCTCTGCGAGGTGCTTTTTTTTGCGTGCAAAAATAAGCCTCGTTTGAGGGAGGTACGAAAGCGGTTTAAACCGCGAAATTTATAAATAGGAGGTGCCGATATGCGAGTTAAGATCACATTGGCGTGCAGTGAGTGCAAGCAGAGAAACTACGACACGAAGAAGAACAAGAAAAACGATCCCGATAGACTTGAGCTCAACAAGTACTGCCGTTTCTGCCGCAAGCATACGCTTCACAAGGAAACTAAGTAATCAGAGCCGCCCGCATTCCGACGGCGCGGTATTCGGGTAAAGTTATTTACATTCGCCGTGAAAAGGAGTTAACCATGGCAGACAAGGAAATTGCTAAGAAGACTGCCCCCAAGAAGAACGACAAGCCCTCTTTCGGCGCTCGTATCAAGAAGTTCTTCCGCGATTACGGCAGCGAGCTTAAGAAGATCACCTGGAGCTCCAAGAAGGACGTCAAGTCCAATACCATCGTGGTTTTTGTTTCCATCGTGGTTGTTGGCTTGATCATATTTGGACTTGATATGGGCTTTTCCGCGCTTGTTTCTGCGCTCGGAAAGATCTATTGATGGTGAACTGAATGAGCGACATTAATGCAACTCACCTCGGCCCCCGTTGGTACGTTGCACACACCTACTCGGGTTACGAGAACAAGGTTAAGGCTAACCTTGAAAAAATAATCGAAAACCGCGGCCTCGGCCATCTCTTCTTTGAGATAGTTATTCCGATCGAAACCGTCGTAGAAAAGGACGGCGATGAGGAAAAAGAGGTTGAAAGCAAGGTTTTCCCCAGCTATGTGCTTATCAAAATGATAATGTCCGATGAAAGCTGGCACGTCGTGCGTAATATCCGCGGCGTTACAGGCTTTGTCGGCCCCGGATCCCACCCCACTCCCCTTACGGACGAGGAGGTCGAGGCTCTTAACGTGGAGGCAAAGTCCTTCCAGCTCAGCTTCGGTATCGGCGATCAGGTAGTTATCAACAAGGGCATTTTTGCCGGCTATAAGGGACGCGTCGAGGAAATATCCGAGGATATGAAGACCGTGACCGTTCTCGTTGCCACCGGCCGCCGCGAGACTCCCGTTTATGTGGATGTCAGCGACGTTAAGGCGGATAAGTCCGCAAACTAAAATAAAAAATAGGCGAAAAGCCAAATGAAGTGGGAGGGAGAAAAAACTGATTCTCCCGAGTAAACCACAGGAGGTATTTTAAGTTATGGCAAAGAAAGTAACAGCTTATATTAAGCTTCAGCTTCCCGCGGGTCAGGCTACTCCCCAGCCCCCCGTTGGTCCCGCACTCGGCCCTCACGGTGTTTCCGCACCTATATTCTGCAAGGAGTTCAATGAAAGAACCCGTCAGGATCAGGGTCTCATCATCCCCGTAGTTAACACCGTTTACGCAGACCGTTCCTTCACCTTTATCACCAAGACTCCCCCCGCAGCTGTTCTTATAAAGAAGGCTGCAGGTCTTGAGACCGCTTCCGGTGCCCCCAACAAGAACAAGGTTGGTAAGATCACCACCGAGCAGGTTCGCAAGATCGCCGAGACCAAGGCACCCGACCTCAACGCAGGCTCCATCGAGGCGGCTATGAGCATGATCGCAGGTACCGCACGCTCTATGGGTATCGTTGTAGAGGACTAAGGGAGGATTAAAAGATGAAAATGGGAAAGAAATACACCGCCGGACTTGCTCTCATCGAGAAGTCCAAGCTCTATGATACTGCAGAGGCTATTGACCTCGTTTGCAAGACCGCAACCGCTAAGTTCGATGAGACCATCGAGCTTCACGTTCGCCTCGGCGTTGACTCCCGTCACGCTGACCAGCAGGTAAGAGGCGCTATCGTTCTCCCTCACGGTACCGGTAAGACCGTTCGTACCCTCGTGTTCGCTAAGGGCGACCGCGCTAAGGAGGCTCAGGATGCAGGCGCTGACTACGTTGGTGCTGAGGATATGGTTGCTAAGATCACAACCGAGAACTGGTTCGACTTCGACGTTGTTATCGCTACTCCCGATATGATGGGCGTTATCGGCCGTCTCGGTAAGGTTCTCGGACCTAAGGGACTTATGCCTAACCCCAAGGCAGGTACCGTTACTATGGACGTTGCCCGCGCTGTTAAGGAGGCAAAGGCAGGTAAGATCGAGTACCGTCTCGATAAGACCAACATCATCCACTGCCCCATCGGTAAGGCATCCTTCGGTGCTGAGAAGCTCTCTGAGAACTTCAACGCTCTCGTTGGCGCTATCATCAAGGCTAAGCCCGCTGCCGCTAAGGGTCAGTATATCAAGTCTTGCGTAATTGCTTCCACTATGGGACCTGGTATTAAGGTTAACTACGCAAAGCTCGGCTAATTTGCCTTGTAATTTTTTGTGTATACTTCAGAGCGCTTCGGAAAGCAGCTTGACGTATGAAAATACGCCTGCGCTTTACTTTCCGAAGCGCTCTTCGTCTACCCTAAAAAATTACGGCGGCAGGGCAAATTTTTGTGTATACTTCAAATAGAGCCTTCAAGCACCTCGACGTATGTAAATACGCCTTCGGTTTACTTGAAGGCTCTATTTTCGTCTCCCCTAAAAATTTGCCGCGAGAGAATCTCGGAATATTATATAACAAAACGTCGGGCGGAATCTCCGCCCGGCGTTTTGTTATATAAGGCTTTCGAATGCGTTTAGAAACTCCGTTTCAACCCTTGAAAAATCCACAAAATCGAAAACGGGCTTCGATTTCAGCATCGGCTCTTTTTCGAACAGCTTCATTCCCGTGAGGGTGAGAAATTCATAATAAAGCATACAGTCATCTGCCTCGCTTACCTCTGATTGCTCCTTTTCGGAGAGTGTGCCGAGGTATTTTTCGTATATTGCATCCTGCAGCTTCTTTTCAAACACAAGGTATTCGGGCATCAGCCCCTTTATGGGGCGCGTAACGTCGGAAAGGTATGCCTCGCTTGCATCGTGCAACAGGCAGGCAAGCTGTGTGCGCCTGCTATATCCGCGCGCTTTTGCTTCCCTCATACAAGAAAGCGAGTGCTGAGCCACCGAATAAAAATGGGCAAAATGTCCGTTTGCACGGCACATAAGGGAAAGTGCGTGTGCTATATCTCTTATGTCTATCAGTTCTTTATCGGGCTCTGTCGGGTCAAACATTATGCCCGTAAACGTACGTATAGCGCTCATGTATTACCTCTCATTTTGAACATCCGTCGCATCTGCATTTCGATACGGGACCGCATCCGACCTTGACCTGCGAGCCGCAGCAGGGAAATTCGTAAACTTCAATTCTGTCAATACCTTCTCCCTCAACGCGCTTGAGCACCGCTTCCTCTGTGTGGAAGCGGTTTTCGGGATTCAGCATCTCGTTTATGCGGGCGGCGGCGGTATATGCTTCCGCTTTCCCGAGCGGGCCGACGATGCTCTGCCGCAGTATCGCCTCAATAAGCTCCACCACAAGGTGCATATCTTTTTCGCGCGGAACACGGGGCAGCTTATAGCATTGCATATGCCGCATATACTCGGGTATTTCGACATCACCGCAAACAAGGGGAATTATAAGCGCGCCGTTTTTCATCGCTTGCATAACTTCCCAGCGCATATATTCGGATTCCGAATAATATTCCGTAATCAGTGCAATAAAGAAGCCGTACCTTGCCGCATCCTTTATCGCGGATTTAAAATGCTTTTTCCAACGCGTGTCTCCGCCGGCGGGCATCCATACCTCGAAGTCCTTTTTTATAAGTTCCTTGCTAAGCTCGTTTGCAGTCGGCCATTCGCAACCGCGGAAGGAGATGAACACCTTCATTTTAGTGCATATATCTTCCACCGTTTTGCGTATTTCGCTGATAGGCTTGGACATATCGATCGACCATATCTTCTTTTTGCTTTTGCCGTTGATATAGTTCATTTCCATCTGCACGTATTCGGAGAGCCTTGCTTTGTCGCTGTCACAGAAAACAAACCATTCGCGGGCATCAATTTCGCGCTTTATAAGGCTGTCAAGCTCCTGCTTGCCGCTTTCTGTGTCTGTTGTAAGGCATTTTAGGTGGAAGGCGAGCGGGTTTTGTCCGTATTTTTCAAATTCGTTGCGTATAAGCCGGACCTTTTCAATATCGCTGCTGGAGTGGGAGAGAAATATCCAGCATCCGCCTTTTTTAACGTTTACCGCACTCATTTACTCACCAAGCTTGTCCGCGATATGTCTTGCCACCTTTGCGGCAAGCGCCATTGCCTCGGGCAGCGCCTCGGTAAACATACCCTGTATGTACAGAGGTATCTCCAAATTTACGTCGCCCTTGTAGTTTGCCGCCTTCAGTGCGGCAATTATGTTATCCCAGTTCATTACACCGGTGTAGGGAAGCATGTGTCTGTCATGCACGCCGTCGTTATCGTGCAGGTGCAGTACCTGCAAAAAGTGCGGGTCTACCTTGGAGATAAATTCTTCGGGCGCAGTGCCCACAACTGTGGAATGGCCCGAATCAAAGCAGAATACAAGATCCTCGTCCGCTACCGTGTGCAGCAGTCGGTTCACCTTTTCGGGTGTCTGCATCGTGCGGTGGAATACGTTCTCCGTTGCTATCTTCACACCCGCATCCTTTGCGTAGGGAAGGAGTGCCTTGTACATTTCCGCATTTGCGGGTATCTCGTCCCTTGCGTCCGCGTGTCCGAAGGGATGCACAACAACGTATTTTGCACCGAGCTTTGCATAGTGGTAAAAAGAATTGACCGTACGCGCAAACATCTCGTCGCTCATATCAAGTGCACAGGTCTCGCGCATGCTGAAGGGGCCGTGTGCCTGAACGCAGGCAATGTTGTTTGCGGCAAATGCCGTCTGCGCGGTGGCGATAAGGCTTTTTATCTCGTCATTTGTAGGGTAGGGAGCCTTCGGCCCGCGGCGCACGTCAAAATCTACAGCGTCAATGCCCACGTCTTTAAGCAGCTTTGCCATACCTTCCATTCCGAGCTTCCATTCTATTCTGCAGCAGGATACGGATGTTTTCATTGTTTTGCTCCTTTGTTTTGTTCGTTTGATCTTTCAAGCTCCTGTTCTATCCATGCCATCAGCAGAGCGACTATTTTTTCTTGCTGTACGGGGGTAAGCTCCTTGTTTTCGGGCACATTGTACCATTTTTGGAGACATCCCCTGCAACAGCAGGCGCATGCGTGCTGTGCGATAAAAACGGGGTGGTTCTTCATCGGGGTCTGCTTGCCGTCGTTTTCTATATATGCGGGGGCAAGGCGCGTGCGGATTATCTCCGCGGCGTGCTTTTTTACTGTTTCAAGCCCCTTTTCGCGCACGTATTCAAGCTCCTTTTTCCTTAAGTGGAAGGACGAGCGGAATTTGGAGCGCGATAGCTTTTCAAGTGCTTCTTTTTTTGTTTGCACGATTTTTTTACCATAATGCCGTATTTGGCATCCCAATCCGTGCGTATTTCGTCTTTCTTTTCGGCTCTTGCGCCGTAAGATAGTACATATTCCGTAATTACCGTAACGGGGCAC
This sequence comes from Eubacteriales bacterium, assembly GCA_045539485.1. Lineage (GTDB taxonomy): Bacteria > Bacillota > Clostridia > Oscillospirales > CAG-272 > RUG12395. Next base: position 2,289 of record JAZQFL010000209.1, on the reverse strand, counting down.
TCTCCCTGCGCCCTGATGCTTACCGTAAGCACGGGAATTTTAAGCGAGCATCGCTCGCGCACCGTCTTTGCGGCACAAAAGCGCTCGGCAAATTCGGGGGCAAGAGCTTTTTCCGCGTACGTGATAAACTCCCCGCACAGCCTTGTGTAAAAGGTATTTATTTCCTTGTGTACACCCTCGGGCAAAGCGCATTTTATATGCGCTTCAGCACACGGAATCTTTTTGCCGTTTATCTCAATTTCAAAGATTATGTCGGTTTTTTCGGTAGGTATTGTCGATTGCATATACTCATCTCCTTTGTTTGAATATATGCATATAAGGGGAAGATGATGAGATGTAACGCGGGAGGGGAGACCCCTCCCCTACATTATTTTACTGAGTTCCGCGCGTATCTCCGCGTAGGAATAAAGGCTTCCGCAGATGATAAGGGGCAGGTCCTTTGCCTTTGCCTCGTTTATTGCGCTTGCAAGCGCATCGTATGCGGTAGCGTGCGGTACGGCGGTAACGCCGCATTTTTCAAATGCCTCGGCATAGCTTCCCGCATTCAGCGCGCGCGGATTTGCGGGCGCGAAGGTGTGCACGCATTCCGCAAGCGGGGAAAGGCTTTTTGCCATTTGCGGGTAGTCCTTATCCGCCATAACGCCCGAAAGCAGAACAACCTTAAGCCCGGGATAGTAATAGGAAACGCTGTCCCAAAGTGCGGCAATGCCCTCGGGGTTGTGTCCGCCGTCGAATATTATATCGGGGTCGCGCGCAAGTATCTCAAAGCGCGCGGGCCATTTTGCTTTTTTAAGCCCGTGGTATACCGCCACGTCGTCTATCTCTATGCCCATTTTTAAGAGCACTGTAATTGCATCAAGCACGGAGGCGCAGTTATAGGGCTGATAAAGTCCGCACAGACGTATGGAAACATCCGTATAGCTCTTATAATCAAAGCGCGTTTCGCCCAAAACACATCGCATTGCGGTAATGGGAGCATCCTTTGCGTAGTGTATCTCGCATCCCATTTCCCTTGCGCGCGCGGTGATAACGTCCCTCGCCCCGCCTGCGGGACAGCCGCAAAGCACGGGAACGCCCTTTTTGATTATGCCTGCCTTTTCTGCGGCTATTTTTTCCTCGGTATCGCCCAAAATTGCCGTATGGTCAAGGGAAATACCCGTAATAACGGAAAGAATGGGGGTCTTTATGATGTTGGTGGCACCAAGTCTGCCTCCAAGACCGACCTCAAGCACAACGATATCGCAGTTTTCCTCGGCAAAATACAGAAATCCGAGCGCGGTTATAAGCTCAAATTCCGTCGGCGGATCTGCCATAGTGTCCGCCTGCTCCTTTACCTTTTCGGTAAGGCGGGCAAGCTTTTCGTCGGGGATGGGCTCGCCGTTTATCATAATGCGCTCGTTAAAGCGGTAGATGTAGGGCGAGGTATAGGTGCCGACCTTTCTGCCGGAAGCGATAAGCACGGACGAAAGCATGGAGCAGAAGCTGCCCTTGCCGTTAGTACCGCCCACGTGGATGAATTTCAGCTTGTCCTGCGGGTCGCCGATAAGACGGCACAGCTCGGTAATGCGCTCAAGCCCCGGTCTGCTTCCCGTCCAGCTTATTTTGTGTATATATTCAAGTGCCTCGGTATAATTCATAATGTCAGTTCGTTCCTTTCGGTGCAAATTTGCGTATGCGCGCGCCCATCGTGCGCTCGGTAAGATAGAAAAGCGCTATTCTTACGGGCACATTTACCGCGGTGCTGATAGCGCGTGTATAGAATGCAGCCTCCGTCGTGTAGCCGAAGTAGTGCACGAATATCGGCGCCATACAAAGAATATCCACGACTGCACCCGCGATAACAAAAAATGCGGTGCAGTAGATGATACCGCGCGGCTTCCGCTTAAAGGCAAAGCCCATAAGCACGCCGAAAAGCACCTTACAAAGCGTGATAAAGGGGTTTATTCCCGTTGTAACGGCGGCGCCGATGAGGTCGGATGCTCCGTAAGCCGCACCTGCCCACACGGGGCCGTACAGCATACCCACAACTGCAATGGGCAAAAAGCCTATCTCAATGCGGAAGGCACTGTTTGCGGGCGAGAAGCCGAGAAAGCGGCAAAGCACGATGGACATCGCGGTCATTGCCGCGCACATAACGATGCGCCGTATTGCGGTACGGACTTTGGAAGATCTTGAATGCATAAAAAAACACCTCCGAAAGTCCCGATATGACATAAAGGAGATGTTGCGAATGAAAAAACGGATTTTCCATTCGTTTGCTCTGATATGCACAGCGGGATGCGAGCAACA
>JAZQFL010000208.1:0-11291 GCA_045539485.1 Eubacteriales bacterium | reverse complement strand
GTAGGTATTCTTGAGCTGTTCGGCTTTTCGCAGAACGAAAAAAACGCACGTTTTTTTGATGAGGAGCTTGATTTTTCCCTTTCCGCACTGCAATCGCGCCAAAGGCTTGTGCAAAAAAACGATATTACGGAAGTATTTAAGCACATTTGGGAGGGCGGTATGCCGCAGGTCATCGGTGTTGACGATGAGCTCAGAGGTGAATACTTTAACTCTTACGTAGACACGTACCTTATGCGTGACGTAGCGGAAGCAGGAGGAATTACCGATGCAGTGCGCTTCAGAAAATTTCTGCTTGCTTGTGCCGCTCTCGTTTCCGAGCAGGTAAATTATGCCACCTTGGCAGAAGCCGCAGATATTTCTCAGCCTACCGCAAAGGAATGGCTGCGAGTTTTGGAAGGCCTGCATATCGTATATTTACTGCAGCCTTATTACAATAACGCGTTAAAGCGTCTTTCCAAAACACCAAAGCTCTATTTTTGCGATACGGGGCTTTGTGCATACCTCTCTATGTGGCTTACACCCGACGTGCTTATGAAAGGTGCAGCAAGCGGACATTTTTACGAAAACTACGTGGTAATGGAGCTTGTAAAGAACTACGCATACTCAAAAAACAAAGCAAATATAACCTATTACCGCGATAGCAACGCAAAGGAAATAGACGTTTTCGTTGAAGAAAACGGCGTAGTTCATCCGTTAGAGATAAAAAAATCTGCAAATCCGGATAAGCGCGAGGTAAAAAAGTTTTCCGTTCTTGACAACGCAACACTCGAACGCGGCACAGGCGGAATCGTGTGTATGTGCGAAGCCCCCATACCGATCGATGAAAAAAACTGTTTTATTCCAGGCAATTTGATATAAGCTAAGCTATCCCCTGCACTTCCGTCTGTTCGATGGGAATGCAGGGGATATACTTAAGCTTTTTTCTTTTTCCGTTTGATCATTATACTCACAGCTGCAACAACTGCGATGCAGGGCAAGGCAATGATAAGCGCAACGGTAAGTCCGGAGGGTTTTAACGCTTCTACCGTCTCCTGTGCAACCAAAGTTACTCCACATACCGAGCAATGCGAGCCTTCGGTAAGACCGTCGCTCTTTTTTGTCGGTTCAACCGCGGGATCGGTCACCGCCTTGTGCCCAAGTGCCTTTATAACGGTCTTTTCCACAAGCACCTCACCGCAAGTTTTGCAGGAGACTGCACCGATGAAGCCGTCTGCCGTGCAGGTGGCGGCAACGTCCTCGGCTTTTTCCTCGGTATGCCCCTTTGCTTTTACAACGGTCTTTGGGGTAAGCTGCTCTTTGCAGACACTGCAATAAGTACCGCCCGTGTATCCGTTTTCTGTACAAGTGGGCTTAATTTCATCGCAGGGCACGATAACGTGGTCTGTCTTTGGCAGGTACACTGAGCTTGAAGGAATTTCGTTCTTGCCCTCGGCATCTGAGAACGTTTTTTTACAGTCAAGGCATATCCAATGCTCTGTCTCGCCAATGCGCTCGCACGTTGCCTCCAGTGCTTCGCGGTGAGAGAGTGCGTGGCTTTCAACCTCGAAGCTGTCCTCAGACCCAAGCTTAAACAGATAAGCACCGCGATTGGGAGTAAAATCAGAGCCGAAAGCACATATCTGATTTTCCGATGTAACAAAAACGCCGAGGTGCAGAGTCTCTATATCAGATTCCCACATCAGATTGAGGTTTTTATCCACCCTCATTACGTGATAAACATCATTATCGTGCTCACCCCTCGCCGTAACGGTGGCAATTACAAAACCGTCATCCGGAAAAGCATAGACTCTGCTTGCCTGATACACGCGAGTGTTGAAAGTAAGCTTTTTCAATACGTTGAAGGACGGGTCAAGGGATATGGCAAGGAATTCCGTAAATCCGGTGCCTTTATCCTCTATTCTGAGGATAAGGGTATAATTGCCGTTGCTGTTATATACAGCTTTCATTATATATGCGCCCGAAGCCTCGGATATCTCGATTTCAAGCGTTTTACTTGCCTTTTGGAAGGTAACGCAGTCAAGCTCATTAACGAAAATAATATTTGTGTTGTACTTAACCAAAAACGTTACCAGCTTTTTGCCGTTATAGCACGGATTACTTAAGTCAACGGTCTTGGAATTGGGATGGTCTGTTGCGGTAATATCACCCGTTAACGGATCTACAGATACTATTTTGCTTTTATTATCCGAGGCAGATTTGCAATAAAAATACTGCACCTTATCTCCTATCAAAACACCGCTTCCCAACGTATAGTCTGTCGTTTTCTGCCAACGGAGCTTTCCGTCCTTATCGATGCAAATGATAAAATGCTTACCGTTTCCCGTGATGAGATAGCTTCCGTCCTTTGTCTGTACCGCATTGATCCACATGGAATCGGGCTCCGGATTTATGAAAAATTCATGCGCGGTTATATTGCCCTCCGCATCCGTCTTTATAAACTCAATGAATTTAGTCATACCCTTCATACTGCCTTCGCCTGTAGGCGTGATGATTATTCTCTCATCGCCGTAGGCAAAGCAAATGGGGTCGCCCTCCCACATTCTTGCCTTGTTTTCGTAATACCAGGGAATAAACGTCTTTGACTCAACGTTAACGTACTGAGATCTGTCAAAGACTATTACCTCCGCCTCGTTTTTGTTTCCCGAAGAGTCGGCAACACAGCCTGCGGGAAGCACTATCTTAAAGCCCTCTTTCGGAATGTCCGAGGTTATTTTTATATCTATCTCATGGGCGGGATAGTGGCTTTTTTTGATCTCCGCGGCAAGCTCCTTGCCGTTTAGATCCGTTACCTTTATTGCGGACCAATTATCAGACACATATATATTCTGGTCAAATCTCAGCTTGTTTTCTCCGGAAACACCGATATTTGAGAGCTCCTCCGACACACGCGGAGCTGTGGTATCCTGCTTTTCAAGCGTTATATCCATCGTTGCGTGGTCACTGTAGCGTTTAAAATCGTCAATACGGATGCCTGTATACCTTCCGTTATGGGTATCTGTGTTGGGTATGGTGTTCGGGCCGAGAGAACTGCCCTCAAGGAAATACAAGTCCGCTGTTGATTTATTGATAACTCGGTCACAAGCGGGAACAGAGGAGAGCTCCTCAATGAACAGATATTCGGATACCTTGCTGTATTTTCCGTGGATATCGCCCTTTTCGGGTTCTGCGGAGTATGCAAGGTTATTGTATAAAAAGGACGTCTTACTCTCGTTCGGCCGTGCATCTATATGCCAGATGCGTATCTGATTGGGATTTTCGGCAGAGGTCGTGCCGTCCTTGCTCGCGCTTTGCTTTACCTCCTTGTAGGTTATCATATAGAATTCGTCAAAAATTCCGTTGAAGCTGTCCGTAACAAGCAGAGCTTCACCCGTTTTCAGCCAATCGTTAAGCCGAATGTCGCTTACGCTTGAAGTGACAACGGTAACCTTTTCCGTCCAACCGAGCAGCATTTTATAATACGGATTTATATCGGCATCGTTTTTGCTCATCAAATCATCCGTAGCATCCAGCATATTCCACACTTTTCCGTAAAGATCAAAAAGACCGAGAGAGTGCATAAGCTCATGGCACGCTGTCTTTCTCAGATCCAATGAGTTATTACTTTTTGATACCTCGGAATGGACCTGAATATATCTGCCAATTTTTTTGCCGGCTATGGAATGCGTACCGTTACTTTCGTAATTTGTTCCGCCGTACCAAGGATCATCTTGATTTGCGCTTGCTTCCCCCGCAAAATGGAACACCAGCGCGTCGATAACTCCGTCATTATCCGCGTCAAACTCAGAAAGATCCTCGCCCTTTGCTATGTAATACTGAGCGGCTTCTTCGATAAGCTCAAGCTTTTTGTTATCATAATATGCTCTTTCGTGCTTTGCCGTATACCAGCCGAGCACCTCGCCCGTAAGCTTTAATTTACCGTAGGACTCCTGTTCATAGAAGCCTGAAACGGAATAGCCGAAGGTGTTTGTGGGATTTTTTGAAAACGGCTCTGCCTTAAAATACAGCTCGTTAAAGTACTCCGCAGTTGCGTAGGAACTGTCGTTTTGCATATCGGGGAACTGAATGAGAAAAACGAGAACTCTGCCCTCTCCTTGAGCGGGCAGAGTTCGGGTAAGAAACAGCTCGGGATACTCTTCGACAGGGATACCTACGTCAAGCGTTTCGGCATTTGCCGCAAGCGGAAAAGAGCATACTGTCAGTATGGCAAGCAAAACGGTTATCGAAATTTTGAAAAGCTTTTTCACGGTATACCTCCAAAGGTTGAATTCAACTTCGGTTGACCCCTATCAGTTCTTCGGCGCTCTCTTTCTGCAGTTGTAGAAGTCGAGCTTTTCCTTTACTTTTTCGGGAATCGCGCGGTCTACGGGGCAGCGCACTGCGTTTGCCATTCTGTCCGTAAATGCGGCGATAAATGCAATATCATCGATCATCTGACGGGGGCTCATTACCGCGGGAGTATCGTAGCGGTTATGGATGGTTGCGGTATTGGGGGGAGCTATGCGCGCAAAGGACATGGCGGGCACGCCGCTGTCCGCAAAGGGTGTGGAATCGCTTGAATAAACGTCCTGACGGCAGGAAATACCGAATCCAAGCTCGTCACCCATATATTCAATATACTTGCAAAGCGCTTCCTCGGTGCTGCAGCAGCCGATGAACTTACCCATAATACAGCCTATCATATCAAGGTTGATATTAAGAGCTATCTTATCAAGCTCGCTTTTATGGGCTTCGCAGTATGCCTTGCTTCCGAGAAGACCTCTCTCCTCGCTTCCGCAGAACACGAGGCGGATATTACGGCGCGGCTTTTTATCTGCCTTTGCGAAGTACTCACCCACACCTAAAATACCGATCGAGCCGGACATATTGTCATAAGAGCCCTGAGAAAGGGATGTGGAATCGTAGTGCGCGGTAAGGATGACCGTCTCGTCAGTTTCACCTTCTACGTCTGCAATTACGTTATAGGAGGTGCCCGTGCTTTCAGTCTGCTCGATGCTTATCTTTGCGTTCCGGGCGCCGTTTTCAACAAGCTTAACTGCCTGCTTTGCGTTGATATTAACGCCAAGCAGCTTCTTTTTATCCTTGGTCACCATTGCGCGCAATTCGCGCTGGTCTATGTCCTCGTCGGCATAATTGAGGTTTCCGTCGTATGTAATAAAGCCGACAGCGCCGTTTTCAACTATATCGTTATAAAGCCAAAAGCCCATATAGCCGTCGACCATAACTATCTTATCCTTGCAAAGGGAAAGCGAATATTTATCCGTGCCGCGCAGGTAGTAGAGCGGTGCTTCAACACTTCCCGAGCCGCAGCACTTGTAGCCCTTGCAAATGATGCTTACACCGTCAACTTCAAGAGTTGCGGACGTGATATCCGCCATCTGCACCTCAAAGCCCTCAAGCCTTGCGGTCATACCCATTTCCTCACAGCGGGCAAGGAGGTATTCCGCGCACTTTTTTTCCTCGGCGCTTCCGCCCGTGCGCACGTACGCAGTATCGTCAATTATCTTTTTTACGCTTTTGATATCCATAACGTTCCTCACTTTATTTTAATTCTTTTAATAAGCAATGCAGAGACAAGTCCGATCAACACTCCCGTAACGGTACCCGAAAGGAGCAAAAACGGCAAATAGTAAACAATTACGTTCGTTTCAAGCAAAATGCATGCCATAGTTATCTGACCTATGTTATGGCACACACCGCCCGCAACGCTGACTCCCACAGCGGAAAACAGCTTTATTTTACGCAAAAGAAGCATAACGGCAAAGCTGAGAAGCGCACCCGCGAGGCTGTAGAGGAAGCTGACAAAGCTTCCGAAAAGCAAAGCGATAAGTATTATCCTCACAGCGGAGACGATCGCCGCCTCCTTTGTGCCCAATTTGTACATCGTGAACATTACGGCGATGTTGGCAAGGCCCATTTTAATACCGGGGATCGCCGTAAGCGGAGGTATGCGGCTTTCCACAAAGGAAAGTATCATAGCAAGGCACGCGCACATGGAAAGCAACGCAAGCCTTTTGTTTTTACTCATTTTTGCCTCCTACTGCACGATATCCACGCCGCTGTCCGTTCCGCGCACGGTAACGGAAAGGCGGTTCGGCAGGCACACGATAGTCTGCCCCTCGTATTTTATCTTACCCGTGTGTACGCAGACCTTGTCGGGGCAATCGGCATATCTCAGATATGCCTCGCCGTTTTCGATGACAAGTATATTCGTTCCGCCGTTTAAGGGATATTCGCCGTCAATTGCAAGCGAATAGACAGCAGCCTGCGCGCCGTCTATCTCCACAACCACTCTCTCCCCCGCCTTGCGGTTTATAAGAAGAGCTCCTACCGATATTGCCGAAACAAATAAAAGAACGGCTATGAGCAGAATATCGTAACGAATCGTTTTCTTTACGTTTGTTCCGTTCATAACCGTTCCTCCTATGCGCGCAAGCGCGCAGTTATGATTGCCTGCGGCAAACTGTGAGTTATAAGTTATGAGATGCTTCACATCGTTTGAAGAATGAGCAGCAAAGGCAATCATATCATAACGTTCCGCGTAGCGGAACTCATAACTCATAACTGTAAACTTTTAAAAATGCGCTCCGCAAATGAAGTTACCTTCGTGTATACATTTTACGGGGCATACCTCGGCGCACTTGCCGCAGCCTGTGCACTTTTCGTGGTCGATGACCGCAAGGTTATCAACAAGCTTAATAGCGCCTGCCTCGCAGGTCTTCTGGCACTTTCCGCAACCGATGCAGCCGTTTGTGCAGTACTTACGTGTAGCCGCTCCCTTATCGTGATTGGAGCACTCCACAACGACTCGCGTGGTGTCGTTTACAAGATGGATTATATGATTTGGGCAGGTGCGCGCGCAAAGACCGCAACCGATGCACTTACGGGGATCGATACGTGCAACTCCGTCCTCGATAGTTATAGCCTCCTTGGGGCAGACAGCAACGCAGTCGCCGTATCCAAGGCAAGCGTAGGTACAAAATCTATCGCCCGAATACGCCATATTTGCGATACGGCAGGATTTCTCGCCTACGTATTCATATTTTTTATCAACGGTGTGGCATCTGCCGTTGCATGCAACGTATGCAACCTTTTCTACAACGTCCTCCGCTTCAACGCCGAGAGCGTCCGCAATAGTCTTCGCGGCGCCGTCGCCGCCGGGGATACATAGATTCGTTTTTTCGCACTTGCCTTCGGCAAGCGCCTTTGCGTAAGCATCACAGCCGCTGTAGCCGCAGGCACCGCAGTTGGCGCCGGGAAGCGCATCACGTATTGCCAGATATTTTTCATCCTCTTTTATGCCGAAAAGCACGGATGCTACCGTAAGAAGGACGGCGCATACGATGGCTATCGCGGCAAGAATCAGTACGGGTATCAATATTTCCACAGCTCTACCTCCTTATTTAAGAAGATTTTCCACAACGCCCGAAAAGCCATAAAAGGCAAGGGCAACGATGGAAGCGGAAACGAGAGTTACGGGAAGGCCCTTGAAGCACTTGGGCGCGGGGCAATTCTCGATACGGGAGCGAACACCCGCAAAGAGCACCATAGCCAGCCAAAAACCCGCACCTACACCGAGGGACGAGAAGATAGACTGTACAAAATTGTATCCGTCGGTGATATTGTTCAGAGTAACGCCGAGCACCGCGCAGTTTGTGGTAATAAGCGGGAGATAAACGCCCAGCGCCTTGAAAAGAGAAGGGATAAAGCGCTTGAGTACTATCTCAACGAACTGAACGAGAGCCGCAATAACAAGGATGAACACGATGGTCTGAAGATATTCAAGACCGAGCGGTACAAGCAGATAGGTGTAGATCGGATAAGTAGCAAGCGTGGCAAAAAGCATTACAAAGATAACGGCAATGCCCATACCGCTTGCCTGATCGAACTTTTTGGAAACGCCGAGGAAGGGGCAGATGCCCAAGAATTGCTGGAGAACGTAGTTGTTTACAAGCACTCCGGCCATAAATATGAGTATCAGCTCTTTCATTATTTCGCCACCTCCTCTGTTTTTCCGGTGCACTCCGTCTTATTGCAGATGTGTGCGGTGGGGCAGCCCTCACAGCTGAAGGTCTTGCGCTTTACGCCGCCCTTATTTGCGGTCAGCTTGTTCATCACCGCAATAAGGATACCGAATACAAGGAATCCTCCGGGGGCCTGAGTAAGCACGGGAATGCGGTAATCTACAAGGAAGGGTATCTCTATACCCGCAAAGCTTCCGGCACCGAAGACCTCGCGTACGGTAGCCATGAGCAGAAGCGCCACCAAAAATCCGATGCCCATGCCGAGACCGTCGAGCGCGGAATCAACAATACCGTTTTTACGTGCAAACATCTCGGCTCTGCCGAGTATTATACAGTTAACGACAATAAGCGCAAGGTAAACGCCGAGCATATCGTAAACGGAAGGCAGATAAGCCTGAAGCAGCATCTGTACCGCCGTAACGAACGCGGCGATAATTACTATATAGCAGGGAATGCGCACGGTATCGGGAATTATCTTACGCATTGCGGAAATAACAACGTTGGAGCATACAAGGACTACCGTTGCCGCAATACCCATGGAAAGCGCGGAGATAATGCCGTTTGTTACCGCAAGAGTGGGGCAGGTACCGAGCACGAGTATCAGTACGGGGTTTTCCTTAATAATGCCCGCAAGGAAAACGGCAAGCCTTTTATTCTCTTTCATCTCAGTTACCTCCCTTCATAAGCTTGTAGGCTTCAAATGCCTGCTTTATTGCATCTTTATAACCCTTGGTAGATATCGTTGCTCCGGCTACCGTCTCTACCTCGGTATAGGTAGCTTCGGTCTTGCCGTTATACTGCTCGTAATACTCGGCATTTGCAACAACGTCGCCGATGCCGTCGGACTCGCTCTCATAAGTGGTAAGGGTGGAGATTATCTTGCCCTCGCCGTCTATCGCTACCTTGAGCTGAATATACTCACCCGAGGTATTCCAGTCGCCCATTATGCCGTAGCCCTTTGCGCGCATCTCGATAACGACCGTACCGTTCTCTGCGGTAAATATCTTTAAAACGTTATTGCTTGCACCCTCGGGAATTGCCGTTTCGGTAAGCTTTTCGCTCGTATACGCGTTGTAAATTGCAAGTGCCGCGGTCTTTTCGGTTTCTTCCGCCTCACCTACGACAGCGCCGTCGGCAATGCCGATAAATTTCTCGCCTATCACTGCAACAGCACCCTTATCGCTTACGTAAAGTGCGTCCACGCCCTCGACGTAAGCTGTGGCAAACCACTTTTCAAATACCGCGCCCTCGGTTCCGAGAGCCGCATTGCAGTTATCCTGCAGTATCTGTGCGGGGTCGCGGAGATCGACTGTTCCGCCGTTTGCGATGATATACGCATCAAGCGCAGCCTTTACAGCCTCGCCGTATGTTCGGGAGGTGAGGGTAGCACCGGAAACGAGATAAGGCTCGAAATCCGCACCGCTCATATCCTTATACTTACCGTTAAGTCCCTCAACGAAGGGGAACACGTTTGCATCGTAGCTGTCGGTCTCCTGCTCGGCAATTACCTTGGTGCCGACTATCTTGCCGTCTGCGCTTATACCGCACATAATAACAAGACCGGAGCTCTTACCCGTTACGCTTGCACGGAACACAAAGCCGCCGTCAGCCTTGTAGCCCATGTTGATGACCTTGGGGTATTTATCGTCTATTTCTATTTCTTCAAAATTCTTTCCGTCGGGAAGCACCTCAAGCAGTGCCTCGTTTGCCGCCGCATTCTGCGCGGCCTCGATAACGGGTCCCGTAAACATATTTACAACGGAGAGAAGCAGTGCAACGACAAGACAAATGGCGCCGAGCACTATCGTGGGCATAAGTTTTTCCTTAAGCATTCTTTTCACCTCCGAGAGGCTTCTTTGCGCACCACTTTTCGATATAGGGAGAGAGGATGTTCATAATAAGTATGGAGAAGGAAACTCCCTCCGGATAAGAGCCCCAGAAACGGATAAGTACGGTGATGATGCCGCATCCTAAAGCGAACACGCATTTACCCGCGCGGTTAATGGGGGTGGTTACGTAATCGGTTGCCATAAATACGGCACCGAGGATAAGTCCGCCGCCGAGAAGCTGATATACTGCGGCGGTAAGATCCTGCTTGATAATAAGGGAAAGCACGAACACGGTACCCATAAAGATAACGGGAGTCTCCCAATGAATTACCCTGCGGATAACGAGATACGCAAAGCCGATGAGAAGTGCAACGGCACACGTTTCGCCTATAGCGCCGCCGCGGTTACCGATAAGCATATCGGCAATGGAGGGAAGGTTTGTTTCTCCTGCCTTGATAGCGGCAAGGGGAGTAGCGCCGGAGGTTATATCCGCGAAGTTTGTGAACGAACCGCCGCCTACCTCCGCAAAGCAGATAAGCATAAAGATTCGTCCGGTAATGGCGGGGTTGGCAAAATTACAGCCGATACCGCCGAAGAGGCACTTTACAACGATAATGGCAAATACAGAACCTACAACGCACTGCCAGATCTCGGTCTTTGCGGGTATGTTGAGTGCAAGCAGAAGTCCCGTAACAGCGGCGGAAAGATCGCCTGCCGTCTGCGTGCGCTTGCAGATAATGTTAAACAGCGCCTCAGCAAGAACGGCGCTTGCAACGCAGGCGATAACGATAAGCGCCGCCTTTAAGCCGAAAAGCACAAAGGAAGCAACGGTTGCGGGCAGAAGCGCTATCAGCACGTCGCGCATTATGGTGTGCGTCGTGTCCGTACTGCGCAGGTGCGGAGATGTGGCTATTATAAGCTTTTCCATTTTTTCTATCTCCTTTACTTCGTCAGCGTCGCCTGATGAGCAAGGTAATCCTTAAGCTCAGCCTTGGCGATACGGTTATTCTGGATAAGGGGTCTGTTAGCGGGGCAAACGAATGAGCAGCAGCCGCATTCCATGCAGGAAAGCACCTCTGTTGCCTGCAGCCTTGCCATTTTGTCTTCCTTAACCGGAATGTTAAGGGTCTCGGAGAAGCCTGCGGGGTTAAGGAAGTGAGGACAAGCGGCAACACAGCGTCCGCAGTGTATGCACGCCGTCTCTTTCGCAGGAGCGCTGTCCTTTTTATTAAGGACCGTAACAGCGTTGGTATTCTTCAGAATGGGATCGTCTGTGTTCCAAGCGCAAACACCCATCATAGGACCGCCGTACAGCACCTTACCCGCTTCTTCTTTAAGTCCGCCGCAGAACTCAATGACCTTAGAGATCGGCGTACCAACGGGTACAATTACGTTTTTAGGCTCCTTAACGGCAGAACCGTCGAGGGTCACGGTGCGCTCC